>JBMYYT010000050.1:0-12668 GCA_049609665.1 Flavobacteriales bacterium
TGAATAAAAAAGCATTCGTAACCTTAACTCCGGTTTTGGTAAATGCAAATGGAGAAGAATTAGAATTCGACTCAAAATCATTTAAAGGAGAAAAAGCTGCTGGAAATGGTGAAGTTGTTAAAGCAGGCGGACATGCTTTTTCATACAAAAGCACAAAACCATACGATCCAGCTTTTGACAATTCAAAGCTAATCGTAAAATATGTGGTTACAAAAGGAGGGAAAGAAAAATTAAATGACAAAACTCCATCTATAGCTGATGCATTAATCATTACTCCAAAGCTTGTTCAGAATGATGATAAAGTTGCTATGGGTGATGATAACTTAGTTAGAAGTTTCAAAAAATCAACTAAAGCAGTAATCAACTATGATAAAGCAAAATATCTTGTCAAGAAAAATGAAAAAACTGATACTGATATTATTGCTCTTCAAGGTTTTATAACTTCAGCTGTTGCAAATCCTAAAATCATTATCAACCAAATTGATATCCTTGCTTATGCATCTCCAGAAGGAGAAATTGCTAAAAATGCAAACTTAGCAGACGACAGAGCTGAATCGGCAAGAGCTTTTATGATGACAGCTATTCCTGAGCTTGTTGGAAACGAAAGTTTTATTGCTAAACTACCTAAAGGAGAAGATTGGACTGGGTTAAAGGAATTGATTTCTAAATCATCGCACGAAGATAAAAACATCATTATCTCAGTTGCTGAAATGGAAAATGATCCAGCAAAGAGAGAAGAAGAAATAAAAGCTTTATCGACTACTTACAAGTTTTTGGATGATGAAATTTTTCCTCAATTAAGAAGATCTCAAATTGTGGTTAATTACACGGAAAGTGGATTAACGGATGATGAGCTTAAGGCTGCTGCTTCAAGCAATCCACAAAGCTTAAGTGTGGAAGAATTAATGTTTACTGCCAACAAATTAGTTACTGATAAAGATGCTAAACTTGCTATTTATAAAGAAGTAATTAAAAAAGATGCTGCTGATTGGAGAGGATATACCAACGCTGGTGTAATACTTTACAACAAAGGTGAAGTTAAACAAGCTCATGATATGTTTACAAAAGCATATAGCGCTGAGAAAAATGCAATTACAAGCAACAACATGGGAGTTGTAAAAAGACAAAACGGAGATATTTCAGAAGCAGTTAAAATGTTTAATAGCGCTTCTTCAACTGGAGATATTGCTAATTACAACTTAGGATTGATTAACATCAAAAAAGGAGAATATAGCACTGCGGTTACAAATATGGGGGATAGTAAAACTTTCAACAAAGCATTAGCTCAAACCTTGAACAAAGATTATAACACAGCATTGAAAACCATAAAAGATTCGCCAGATAGCGAAAGTGCAATAGGACTTTATTTAAAGGCAATTATTGCAGCAAGAGTTGGTAATGATTCTGAGGTAATCTCATATTTATCAAAATCTATTGCAAAAGATAGTACAATGAGAGCTAAAGCAAAAAAAGACAGAGAATTTGTAAAATATTTTGAAAACACTGCATTTACAGCTCTTTAAAAATTAATAACAACAACGATTTTAAACGGCATCTTTCTTCAAATTTGAGAGATGCCTTTTTTTATTATAAATTTTTGTAAGTATTTAAATTAATCTCGTTTTAACACTATGCAAGTTGATGTAATTATTCCAGCATTCAATGAACAGAACTCAATTGGGTCTGTAATCAATGATATACCAAAAGATCTGGTAAGGGATATTATTGTGGTGGATAACAACTCAAGTGATGAAACATCAATTAATGCAAAAAACGCAGGAGCAACAGTTTTAAAACAACCTAAACAAGGCTATGGAAATGCTTGTCTTAAAGGGATTGAGTTTGTAACCAACAAAGAGGAACAACCTGACGTTTTAGTGTTTTTAGATGCAGATTATTCTGATTTTCCAGAAGAAATGAATTTGCTACTGAACAAAATTTGGAAAGGAGCAGACATGGTTATTGGCAATAGAGTAAAATCCAAAAGAGAAAAAGGTTCAATGACAATTCCTCAAATTTTTGGAAATTGGTTAGCCTGTAACCTTATGAAAATCATGTATGGCTACAGATACCAGGATTTAGGTCCTTTTAGAGCAATTAAATTTGTGAAACTTCAAGCAATTGGAATGACAGACAAAACTTATGGCTGGACCGTGGAGATGCAAGTAAAAGCATTAAAGCAAAAGATGAATGTGCAACAGGTAGATTTACATTATCGAAAAAGAATAGGTCATTCAAAAATATCTGGAACAATAAAAGGGAGTGTTTTAGCAGGATATAAAATAATAACCACAATTTTTAAATACAAATAACTATGAATTTGGCGATTATTTTAATTTATACTTTTTTCTCATTGTTCATTATTAGCTATAGTATAGTTCAACTGAGCTTAGTGTATTCCTATTTAAAAAACAGAAAAAAGATTGCCAAGCAACTTGAAGAATTTGACAAGATGGATGAATTTCCTCATGTCACAATACAACTTCCAGTTTTTAATGAACTGTATGTAATTGAAAGATTAATTGATGCGATAGCAAAATTTAATTACCCTTTGGATAAAATGGAAATCCAAGTATTGGATGATTCCACTGACGAAACTGTTGAAATAATTAAAAAAAGAGTTGAGTTTTGGAAAGAAAAGGGAATTGATATTCAACAGATTATTCGCCCAGAAAGAATCGGATTTAAAGCAGGTGCATTAGACTATGGGATGAAAATTTGCAAAGGAGAATTTATCGCAATTTTTGATGCGGATTTTGTTCCAGAAGAAGACTTTTTATTGAAAACCATTCCTTATTTTCAAGATGCTGAAATAGGTGTAGTTCAAACGAAATGGGAACATATCAACAAAGAATACTCTTTATTAACTAAACTTCAAGCCTTTGCATTGGATGCTCATTTCAGTGTTGAACAAGGCGGGAGAAACTTTGCAGGTCATTTCATTAATTTTAATGGAACTGCGGGAGTTTGGAGAAAAATTGCCATTGAAGAAGGTGGAGGTTGGAAAGCAGATACCTTAACCGAAGACTTAGATTTAAGTTATAGGGCTCAACTCAAAGGCTGGAAATTTTTATTCAAAGAGGAAGTTGGGAGTCCTGCAGAGTTGCCAGCGGAAATGAATGCCTTAAAAGCTCAACAATTTAGATGGACAAAAGGAGCTGCTGAATGTACAGTTAAAAATTTAGGTAAAGTTGTAAAGCATAAAAACTATCAATTCTGGACAAAAATCAATGCTGTTTTTCACTTAATGAATAGTTTCTTGTTTATTGCGATTCTTAGTATCGCTTTGCTGAGTATTCCACTTTTTATAATCAAACAACATCATCCTGAACTACAAACCTTCTTTAATTTTGCGACTATTTCTTTATTTAGTTTCGCAGTAATTGGGGTGTTATATTTCACTTCATTTGCCAAAAGTTATGACAATAAAGGGATAGCATTTCTTCATTTTATTTATTACTTCCCATTATTCTTAAGCTTTTCAATGGGATTGTCATTCCACAATTCAATTGCTGTATTGGAAGGTTATGTAGGAAAAAAATCACCTTTTATTCGAACACCAAAATTCAGTTTGGATAAAAAAACTGGAAACTGGAAAGGAAAAAAATACAGCAAAACAAAAATCAAATGGGTAACGATTGTTGAAGGATTGCTTTGCGGTTATTTCATTTATGGAATGAGTCTTTGTTTCTCATGGGGAGATTATGGAATGTTGCCATTTTTCTTTATGCTGTCTTTAGGATTTGGAGTTATTTGTTACTATTCTGTTCGTCATTCTTTTCAGAGATAATTCATTCCTATTATCTTTATTTTAATTCAAAAGAATCTTCTTACCTTAGTTGAGTAAACAAAAATCATGTTTGGAAAAGAATTAATTCATTTGATAAAGCACGAATTGAACCTTGAATTCAAGCAAAAACAATTTATCAGTTCAATCGTCCTGTATATCGTTTCAACTATTTTTGTTTGTTCACTTTCTTTTACTTCTATAGCGGACACAACAATTTGGAATGCTTTGTTCTGGATTATCATCCTGTTCTCATTGACCAATGCTATTTCGAAATCTTTCCTTAACGAAAACTCCGAAAAGCAAATTTTTCTCTATACTCTGATAAATCCACGTGTATTAATTCTTGGTAAAATTATTTACAATCTTATTCTTTCTATAATTTTAGTGTTAATGAGTTTCTTTATTTTCAACTTTTTCATTCAAACCGAAGGATTAGAAGGAATTAATTACGGATTGTTTTTAATCGCTGTTCTACTGGGAAGCACAAGCATATCTTCCACCCTTACCTTAGTAAGTGCAATTGCTGCTAAAACCAACAATAACATTGGAATCCTGTCTATTTTGGCTTTTCCAATTCTTATCCCCTCGCTCCTGTTGAGCATTCAATTCTCTAACCTTGCGATTATTGGCGGAAACTTAGATATGGCGAATCAATTTATCGTGTTTTTATCTTTAATTAACCTGCTTATCATCATATTATCTTTTTTATTATTTCCTTACCTTTGGCGAGAGTAGAAGCAACCTATTTAATTAAATGAATAACATAAAAAAACATTGGTGGAAGGCATTGGCAGTAATTATTTTGCTTTACACTTTTGCTTTTTCTTTTTTAGTGCCGTTATCTCCAAATTCGGTGAGAATTCAAAGTATTGATTTAATCAATATTGGGAAAACGAAAAATCTAGACAGCTTATCTCCCGGGGTTAACAATGTATTACTTACTGGCTACAACACAAATTTTTCTCAAGAAGATGATATCCATATAGGTGTTGAATTTCAAAAAAAGAGTTTGATTTGCGCAACAGATGTCAAAGTACTTAACCAAAATGAAATAAGTTTTGTGTTGGAAATCCCAAAAAACCTTCCAAAAAAGTATCTTAATTTAAGATTACACTCCAATAAATACTCTTTTTTCTCTCCTGAAATTATTTCTGTATTTGAAAGTGATTCAATAGGAAACTTCTCTTATTGTGACAATAAAGCATTTGATATTAAAGCTCCTCTGCTTAATATCCCTAATCGTTTACAACTAAACGAAACCATAAGAAACCTAATGTTTCATGTTCCAATGTGGTTCACTATGATGATAATTTTAATCATCTCTTTTGTTAATTCTCTTAAATACCTCAACACCTTTGATATTAAATATGATATCCTTGCTAAACAAGCGGTTAATGTCGGATTATTATTTGCTTTCTTAGGACTAATAACGGGTTCTATTTGGGCTAAATTTACATGGAGTGAACACACTGATTTATTCACAACCAAAGGTTGGTGGGTAAATGATGTAAAGCTTAATGGAGCCGCAATAACAACACTTATCTATATTGCCTACCTCATTCTAAGAAACTCATTGGAAGAAATTCACCAGAAAGCAAAAATAAGTGCGGTTTACAACATATTTGCATTTGTGTTGATGGTAGTTCTAATAATGATTTTGCCAAGACTTACCGATTCTCTTCACCCAGGGAATGGTGGAAATCCTGCATTTGGAAATTATGATTTGGATAGTACTCTAAAAATGGTTTTTTACCCTGCAGTTATTGGATGGATACTGATCGGAGTATGGATTTTTCAAATTGCTAACAGATTAGCTAAAATTAAAAACAAACTTGATTATGAAGACTAAACTAATATTATTTCTTGCCTTTATTTTTTCTTTTATTAATGTGAGTATTGGACAAAGTGATAATCCAATTGTACAAACCTTTCATGAGTCAGGTAAAATAAATGTAGTCTTAGCAATAGTATTAATTATTTTTATTGGAATAATCATTTACCTAATTCGATTAGAAAGAAAAATTTCCAAAATCGAAAAAGAAATTGAAAAATAATTATCCTAACTTTATAACAAGAATAAATGTATCATGAAAAAAATTGAAATTTTATTAATCGTAATTGTAGCCGTAACCATCGGAATGATTTTTATATACTCTACTGGTGCAAGTAGATATGGTAATTTTACCGAAGCATTCGCAGAAGAAGGAAAAACCTATAAGGTAATTGGGAAATTAAATAAAAATATACCTGTTCAAACTCCACAAGCAAACCTTGTTGTATTCAATATGATTGACGAACAAGGCAAGGATGTAAAAGTTTATCTTAATGAAACTGTACAAGAACACTTTAGCAGATCAGATAAAGTAGTAGTTACAGGAAAAGCCGATTCCGAAAAAAATGCTTTTTTTGCGACAGAACACCAAGCTAAATGTCCTTCTAAATATTTGGATGAAAAGTAACTCTAATTAAGTAAACACCTTTCACATATTCCAGAAGCTTGAATTTCAACAGAATCAATCTTATGATTCCCCAGATTAAGGTTAGGTAAGCTCTCTATATCAATACAATACACTTCATTACACGATTTGCAATCCAAATGAACATGATTATGTGCATGGCTATCATTACTACATTCTTCTAAACATAACGCATACTTTGTATCACTTCCCACCAATGAGATAGGATGAATAATTCCTTTATCTACAAATGTGTTCAGCGTCCTAAACAAAGTTGTTCTATCAAACTTAACAAGTTCATTTTCAATAGTTTTTACAGATATCGCATTAGAGTTTTTTTCAAACACCTCCAAAACCTTGATCCTAAAATCTGTTATCCTAATTGACTTATGCTTTAATAATTCACTCATAATTTTTTATGCAACATTGTTGCATGAATATATTTTTTATATCTTTGCAACATCATTGCAAAGATAATACATTAAATGCTAAAATCGTTATCAATAGTATTCTTCATACTTTTTTCAAACAGTTTTTTTGGACAGTTAACTGGAAAAATAATTGATGAAATAACGAAAAAACCAATCCCTTTTGCGAGTATTTTTCTAACCGATTTAGGTACTGGAACTGTGAGTGATAACGAGGGAAAATTTGAGTTTAAGAATGAAATACCTAATCACAATAAATTAAAAATAAACGCCTTAGGATATTCTGATACTGTATTCGAAATCAACGAACAAACAAACAGAAGTGAATTAAAAATTAGTTTAACTCCAAAACATTATCATTTACATGAAGTCATTGTTTCCACAGGAACTGGAGAACTACAAGGTTATTCAATATCCTCGGTTGCATCCAAACCCATAAACGAGCTAAACATTATACCTAATACAAACCTTGGTGAAGCAATAGCAAACCTTGAAGGAGTATACAATGCCAGCACAGGAAAAGGAATTTATAAACCTGTTGTAAGAGGATTAACAGGAATAAGAGTTTTGACATTTGTAAATGGAGTTCGATTAGAAAACCAACAATGGGGTGGGGATCATGGTTTGGGAGTTTCATCAATAGGGATAGGACAAGTAGAAGTGATAAAAGGACCTTCTTCTTTATTATATGGATCGGATGCACTTGGGGGTGTTCTTTATTTAAAAGAAGAGGCTTTTGCACAAAGTAATAGTGTTGAAGCAAGTGTTAATTCAAAATTTGAATCGAACTCAATGGGAATTCAAAATGGAGTTTCTTTTAAAATGAGTAAAAACAATTTTAGATTTAATGTATTTGCAAATCAACAAAATTATGCGGATTATCAAATTCCGAGTGGCGATTATGTAAAATCTTCTCGATTTAAAGGAATAGGCACCAAATTCTTGTTAGGCTATAATAGAAAAAATTGGGTGACTAAATTGGGTTATAATTACAGCAATAATGTAATTGGAATTCCCGGTCATACTCATGACACATTAGTTACTCCTTCTACTTTCTTAAGATCTGCACAAGTAAGAGAAGAAGGAAGACCATCACAAAAAATTAGTAATCACTTGATTAGTTTTGACAACCAATTCTTTTTTCATAACAGTACACTTAAAATAACTCTTGGTCAAACCTTAAATAAGTTAGAAGAATATGAAAAATTCACTATCCCTGAAATTGGAGTACAACTTAATACATCCACTTATTATTTACGGTATAATTATAAATTTTCTAAAGCACTGAGCCTAATTGGAGGTGTTCAGGGTTTGTATCAACAAAATACTAATACTGCGGAAGCTGAACAACAATTAATTCCAAATAACACTCAAATAGATAATGGAGTTTTTGCTGTATTATCTGGTAAAAGAAAAAAAACAAACTACCAATTAGGAGTTAGGTATGATAACAGAACAATAAATCTGTCTAATTCACAATTAGAAGCATTTAATTATTCAAGTTTTAATTACTCAGCTGGAGCATCTTATTCTGGTAAACATATTTCGTTAAGAATGAATGTATCATCAGGAATAAGAAATCCTCATGTGTCTGAATTACTCTCGGAGGGCGGGCATAGTGCGGCACAAAGATATGAAATTGGTGATGTAACTATAAAGCCTGAAATTGGCAACCAAGTAGATTTATCTGTTAAATATAAAAATGAACACTTAGATATTCTAATAAATCCTTTTGCCAATTTCTTAACGAATTACGTTTATTTAAATCCAGTAGATTCTGTTGTTGATGGTTTTCAAGTATTTAATTACGAACAAGCAGAAAGCGCAGTTCTGATGGGAGGAGAAGCGGTTTTTCATTATCACCCTCACTTCTTACATGATTTTCATCTGGAGGCATCTTTCTCATTTGTTCAAGGGCAAAACACTGAAGGTAACACACCTTTATCTTTTATTCCACAGCCCAGGTTAGCTACTCAAATTACTTATAATTTTGATAATCTCAAAAGTAGAATCATCTCATTAAAGAACTTTACTGTTCAACATCAGTTCTTTGCAAATCAAAACAGAACCGTTGACTATGAATTGAACAGTGCAAATTACAATTTATTTAATGCTGGAATCAATTGTAATTTATCGTTCAAAAAAATTGAGGGAGAATTAGGGATTGGTGCTCAAAATATATTAAACGAAGAATATATAGATCATCTTTCAGCTCTAAAGACATACCAATTGGCCAATCCTGGCAGAAACTTTTACGTATCAATTAAATTAAATATAAATCAAAAAATTAAATAAACATGAAAAAAGCAACAATTATCGGAACGCTATTATTAGCAACTTTAACTTTCTCTTGTAAAAAAAATGAGTGTAAAGAATGTCACTATGACAAAGATGGTGGAGAAGTAGAATTAGGTGAAAAATGTGGTGATGACATCGCAACATTAGAAGCTGACGGATATACCAAAGACGGTGTAACATATACAGTTCATTGTGGTGAGGATCACTAAATAACTTTGAATTTTATACAAAAAGCTCTCAAAATTATTATTTGGGTGCTTTTTTTTTAAACACATAATGGTTCTGTAAGAAGTCACATTTAATTCATACTTTGCTAAAAATGAAAGTTTAAAGACAAGAATCCGACAGGCCCAAGTTTTGTTTTTAATCCGTCTTTCTTATTTTCTATCAAAGAAACTGAACCGTCAAATGTATCTCTACTTTTGAATTGGTAATCAGTATAAAACTTTTCTATATTGAATCTCAGCTCAGTAGAGATAGAAATTGCTGGGTGAAAATGGTATTTAAACCCCAATAAAGGTGAAAAAATTACTGAAGTTTCTTTTACATCAGATTCTTGTCGATACTCTTCTAAAATAAAATCATCAAATTTATAAGACATTTTTTTCTTGGATAAACCAAAATCAAAACCATAAAATAACTGGGCTTTATTTATATTTAAATGTCTTTCAACTCCAATAAAACTCCCCAAGTTCAATCTGGAATAGATGGCTTGATTATTATCAATTACATTTTGTGTGTTGTTATTAGAACTGAATAGTACTCTCGCTCTAATAGCATAGTTATTAAAATGCAATCTATAGGCTAAACCGATTTTCGCTCCACTATTGTTTTCATTGAATTGATCATAATAAATGTAATCATATCGGTCATAGTATTCATAATAATAGGGAAAACTATTTTTCTCGAAAATATCTTCAATTATAATACTAATCTCGTGTTTTACTTTTGATGAGTCGGAGTTAGAATTTTGAGCAAAACTGTTAATTCCAAACAATAAAACTATTACTACAATTAAATACTTTTTCATTTTCAAGTGGTTTTTATCTCTATAAATATATCAATAACAATTGATTACCCAAACGATAAAGCGCCTTAATTATTGTAAGGTGTGATTGAATAGAAAACGGAATAAATATTAATTCCTCTTATCCATACCCCACAACAACTTTTTCCTGATGGTTTTAAAGAAGTCCTGATTTGGAAATTGAACCAAATTAATTTTTAAATCCGATTTGGAAACAACGAGCTCGTTCTTAACTGAAATTTCTTCACTTCTTGAATCCAAAGTCGCAAGAAATTTACTGTCCCTACCTTCCACTCTCAACTCTATTTCGCTATCATCAGGTACTACCAATGGCCTCATGTTAAGATTGTGTGGAGCAATGGGTGTGATTACAAAATTATCTGAATTAGGCATTACAATAGGACCTCCACAACTTAATGAATATGCTGTTGATCCAGTTGGTGTGGCAATAATAACTCCATCTGCCCAATAGGAATTCAAAAAAATCCCATTCACAAAAACATGAATCGTTATCATTGACGAAGAATCCTTTTTATGAACCGTAAGTTCATTCAAAGCAAAATTAAATTTTCCAAATAAGTTAGATTTGGTCTTTAACGAAAGCATTGTTCGTTCTTCTATTCTGTATTCATTATTAAGCAATTGACTAATTACCTTTTTGATATCCGTTTTGGCTGTATTTGACAAAAAACCCAATCTTCCTGAGTTTACACCAACTACTGGAATCCCCTTCTTAATGCTGGTAATAGTATCCAAAATTGTTCCATCTCCACCAATACTAAATAAGAAATCTAACTTTAATTTTGGGTAGGTAGCTCTGGTATATTCTTTAACCTCTTGACCAAATGTAATCCCCTTGCCTACAACGTTTTTGTGAAACTTGGAATACACATAATAGTCAATATTATTTTTATCCAATTCATCAATCAATAATTGAAAATAAGGAATAAAATCATCTGAAAACTCTCTGCCGTAAATTGCTATTCTCATGCTTTCTATTTTATACCGATAATGCATTCAATGTAGTTAAATACCGATTAAAATCGGAGTAGAACTACTTTCATGCTATTTCGGCATTATATAACAACCAAACTGTTGCCAGTCATTTCGTTGGGTTGTGTAATATTCATTAAATGTAATAAGGTTGGAGCAATATCGCCTAACTTTCCTGACTTTATTTCAGTAACATCTTTATCAATTACAAAACAAGGAACGGGATTTACCGTGTGTGCAGTATTAGGACTTCCATCGGGGTTTATATTCAATTCTGCGTTTCCATGATCTGCAATAATCACAAAACTGTAGTTATTTTGCAAACCAGCCTCCACCACTTTATTTAAACACGAATCAGTAGTTTCACATGTTTTAATTATTGCTTCTTGAATCCCCGTATGCCCTACCATATCAGTATTTGCGAAATTCAAACATATAAAATCAGCAGATTGATTTTCAATTTCTTTAATAATTTTTTCTGTTACTCCCGGAGCACTCATTTCTGGTTGTAAATCATAAGTGGCTACTTTTGGAGAAGCTACAACTATTCTTTTTTCCCCTTCAAACTCCTCTTCTCTCCCTCCAGAGAAAAAGAAAGTAACGTGAGGATATTTTTCGGTTTCGGCAATTCGCAACTGTTTCAAACCAGCTCGTGCAACTACCTCTCCCATAGTCATACTCAAATTATCTTTGGTATAAACCACATTTACATTTTTGAATTGCTTATCATATTGAGTCATAGTAACATAATGCAAATCAATTTTCTTCATCCCATATTCTGGAATATCCTTTTGAGTCAAAGCTTCGGTAATTTGTCTGCATCTATCTGTTCTGAAATTAAAACAAATGACTACATCTCCAGTGTCAATTGTAGTAATTGGACTTCCATTTTTATCCACTCTAACCATTGGTTTCAAAAACTCATCCGTAACTTCTTCTTGATAAGATGCCTTTATTTTAGTGCTAAACTCGGTTACTTTTTCTCCTTTTCCTTCTATCAATAAATCATAAGCCAATTTGATTCTTTCCCAACGATGATCTCGGTCCATGGCATAATACCTTCCAATTATTGATGCTAATTGAACATTACTTCCTTTAATTTTTTCTTCCAATTTCTCGATAGATTCTAACCCACTTTTTGGATCACAATCTCTTCCATCTGTAAAAGCGTGAACAAATGTATTTTCAACTCCGCTTTCGTTTGCCATTTCGCACAACTTGTACAAATGGTTTTCGTGAGAGTGAATGCCTCCTGAAGACACTAACCCCATTAAATGAACTTTTTTTCCATTCTCCTTAGCATAATCAAAAGCATCTGTCAAGGCTTTCTGGCTTTTAATCGAATTATCAGCAACAGCTTTATTAATCCTCGCAAAATCTTGATACACCACTCTTCCTGCACCAATGTTTAAATGTCCCACTTCCGAATTCCCCATTTGTCCTTCAGGAAGACCTACTTCTTCTCCATAAGTTACCAACTCGCTGTTTGGATAATCCTTATACAGATTATCGACAAACGGAGTATTTGCCAAGTGAATAGCATTAGTATTATCTTTTGCTCCATGTCCCCAACCATCCAGAATTACAAGAATTGCTTTTTTTGTCATTGTGTTGTTTCCGGCGGGTATTCAAATAATGGATGTAGTGGCTTTGCTAGGAACACTATTTTAATGAGA
>JBMYYT010000051.1:0-12643 GCA_049609665.1 Flavobacteriales bacterium
TATTCATTATTGAAATATTTTGATAATAAAAGTGTAAAATGGTTTTGTAATCGTGTGTTTTGGACATCACAATACCTCCCTCCTGACACAGCCCTGCTCCATGTCCGTATCCCTTGCCAATAAATACAATTTTATCTCCAATATCATGAACGGAAAAATAGGTTGATTTGAGTTTGTAATAACTTCTAACTCTGGTTAATCGGACTTTGGTTTTTCCTATTTTGTAATATTCTTTTCGAGAATACTGATTGAAATTAAAATTCTGATTTTGAAAATATGAAGTAGATTTTCCTGTTTTATTTGAAAGAAATTTTATCCATGAAGATTTAGTAATTGTTCTTTTCCAATTCGCTTGACTTGAATTTCTACAAAATGTATCTTTTATAGATTCCATACACGGAAGTTTTTTATTCCAAATTTTATCTGTAGTAGTAGTTTGTCCCCCACAATTGGAATGAAAAAGAGTGTTGATATAATTCAAATTTGAATCTACAATTACTTCCTCAGAAGTTTGGGATACTGCTTCTGTAATTTGTTTTTTATTATTAATTCCCTTATACACTTGACAATGGGTGTGGTCACACAAATCATATCCCTGCTTTTTATGTTTTTGATGAAACAAGGCATACGTTCTACTAATCACTGCTTGAACTTTGTAATACTCTAATTCATAGCCGTATCCAGCTTCTCCTTTAATCACACCTTCAACATATTTATCAATATTTATTTCATTAATTATTTTAAGTTTCCCATTAATTGCATAAACTACAATATTTCCTTGATAAGCCCTTTTATATTTACCATTCGAAACCAAGAGACTATTCAAGTCTGTTTGTTTTTCTAATCTAAAAAAATAATTTTCACTTAGTTTTTTCCCATTCAAATTGGCCAAAACCTTATTTCCTTTTGCAATGAAATTGATTTTATCAGTTTTTCTATTCAAAAAAGGAAAAGCCATGGATTCTGAAAAAAACTCATACCTACCGACATTATATTGAATAGTAGCTTTTGTTAATTTATCTTTATAAAAGATGCCGATTCTAACGTCTTTGGAGATAGAAATGAATCCTAAACACAACATCGCTATGAAAAGGATTATTTTTCTCATTTTTTTGATAAAAAATCAGTAATATGTTGTGCGACATTAGCTGAAGCACCTACTCCACCTAATTTATGAATAAGTTTGTCATAGTTGTCAAGCAACTCTTTTCTCGAGTCACCGTCACATATTTTATTCAATTCACTGGTCAAATTTTCAGTTGACAAATCTTTTTGAATAAGTTCTTTTACTATCTCTTTATCCATAATAAGATTTACTAAGGATATAAACTTAATTTTTACTAATCGTTTTGCAATTTGATATGAAATAGGATTAGCTTTATAACAAACCACTTGAGGCAACTTAAATAATGCCGTTTCTAAAGTAGCAGTCCCTGAGGTAATTAATCCAGCGTGACTATTCAATAATAAGGGATAGGTTTTTCCAAAAACTAATGAAACTGAAAGATTATTTCCAATGATTTCTTTGTACAGTTCTTCATTTTGGGAAGGTGCTCCACCAATAACAAATTGATAATTGGGGAATTGAGGAATAACCGATAACATCTTGGGAAGTTTAGTTTTTATTTCTTGCGTTCTACTTCCTGGCAATAAAGCGATTATGGGCTTTTCGTCTAACTTATTGTTTTTTCTGAAATCTTCTTCTTGATACTCTTTTTTAAATTTGTCAATTTCATCCAACAGTGGGTTTCCAACAAAATCAACCTCAATATTAAACTTCTTGTAAAATGGTTTCTCAAAAGGCAAAATCACAAACATTTTATCAACTACCCTTTTAATTTTATGAACTCTATTTTGTTTCCAAGCCCATATTTGAGGGGAGATGTAATAGAAAACCTTTATGTTGTTTTCATGAAGAAATTCAGCTATTCTAAGATTAAAACCTGGATAATCAATTAAAATTACCCCGTCTGGTTTGAATTCTAAAATATCTTTTTTGCAGTTTTTTAGATTCTTGAGGATTGTTCGTAAATTCATTAAAACCTCTACAAATCCCATAAAAGCAAGCTCTCGATAATGTTTTACAATCTTAACTCCTTCTGCTTGCATTTTATCTCCACCCCATCCACGAAGCTCTATATTAGAATCACGTTTTTTTAATTCATGAACCAAATTTGCTCCATGCATATCTCCTGAAGCTTCACCGGATATAATGTAGTATTTCATAAATAGTTAAAAAATTGAGACGTATTGAGCCAAAATGTAAAAAGATAAAAAGAAACATGTGACAACCATTCCTCTTCCTAAATAATCTTTATTTTTCTTAAATAATCTTCTGACAAAAAGCATATTAACTCCAATTCCAAATAACAACATTGGAACTATTACCTCCATTTTTAATGTTTTATTGAATGCTTTAAAAAAAAGAAAAGTTAAACCAACTAAAACCAAAGGAATCAAAGCGCCAATAATTACTCCTTTTACAATATCTTTAACCATAAGACAAATTTAGACTAATAATGCCATGAATTCTGTTTAGAAAATTTGAATTGTAAACAATTTATTGTCAAGAATTAGAGTCTAATTCTTTTGTCTAAAATTATTGATATTAGTTGTGATTGAAAAACTATGGGATCTCCCTGCCAAATGATAACTGGATAGACTGTAGTTTAAATTAAACTGCTTTATTTTAAAAGCAACTCCTCCAGAAAACCCAACCATACCTGGTTTTTGAGAGAATTTCATTTCCTCTCTTCTTCTTACATTATAACCTAATTGTATGTTGAAATTTTTACTCAAAATTATTTCTGTACCAAAAACAATGTGCCTAATTGATTTATCAAAAAAAGAAGGTTCTTTTGGTGGTAACTCCTCAAAGGTTTCAGGGTCAAAATCTTTTGGTGCATTCGGGTCCTCATAGGTTAAATCCCATTGCTGAAGATTAGCCAAAGTCAATGAAAATCTAAAAGGTGCATGTTTAATCTTTTTGGACATACCTATTTGAACCTCGAAAGGTAATTTTTCTTTTTCATTATATTTTGAAAAAACAACTCCCATGTTTTTTAATACAATACTCGCAGAAAAAAGCTTAGAAGGCTTGTAAAAATTTGCAGCTAAATCCAATGCTATTCCATTAGAACTGTATACATCATAAATTGAATTAAAGAATTTTAAATTTCCTCCAATACTAAACAACGAATCAATTCTTCGTCCATATCCAACTATTACTGAAAGATCATTCGCTACAAATTCACCTTGTTTTACACCCGTTTCGTCAGCTCTTGTAAATTTTCCATAATTGGCATACATCATAGCTAAATTAAACGTACCGATATCATTAACGTGATGCGTATAAGAAGAATATCCGTAATTTATATCTCCAACATAATTCATATAGTTGAGAGAAATACTGCCTGATTGCGATGAATCTAATAAAGCAGGATTTGACAAAGTAAGATTAACGTCTTTGTCATAAATAGAAATATTACTTCCTCCCAATCCTTGAATTCGAGATGAATTGGCCAAGTCTAAAAATTGATAAGAAGTGGAACCTCCTAACTGAGCTTGAATGGAAAAAAATGAAAAAAGAAAAACAAATAACACAAAGGTTTTGTTCATCATATTGTACAATCTTGTCTTATTTGTTTTCAAATGTTTTATATTTTTTTGGAGTACTTTCTCCTTAAAAATATTAATCGCATGAACCGTTAACGTACTCTACTCCTGCACATTCAGCAAAAGATTTATTAGCATACGTTTTGTCATTACAACCACAAACTGGAGCATATTCGGTAGTTGTTTTACATCCTTGTTCGAAGAATTCATCACATTTACCTAACGGCTTTTTACAGCTGCTAATTAATACCGTAGTTGCAAAGGCTATTGAAGCGACTAATAGTAATTTCTTTTTCATAATTATGGTGTATTAACGTAATTGTTTTTAATTTATTTCTTGTCCTTGCATTTTCCTGGTACATAAGTAACATTGCTACATTGAGCATGACATGCATTCGTGTATGTCTTATTATCACATCCGCAAACTGGATCATAGTTGGCAGCACAAACACAACTCTCCGTTGCATCTGGAACACATGGTTCAGTTGTATTACTCACTGATTCCTTGTTGGATTTACAAGAGAAAAGCAGTGCTATAAATGTTAAAATAAGTATTAAATCCCTCATCTTCAAAACAAATATAAGGATTTTTTGAGAGTATGCAAGAGGCAATTATCCCACATACAATGTTGAAAAAATAAATATGTTTAGTTATATCAAAGCCAAATCCAACACCTCCATCATTGTATCCACATAATGAAATTCTAATCCTTCTAAATACTTTGGATTGATATCATCAATGTCTTTTTTATTACTCTTACACAAAATAATTTCTTTAATGTTAGCTCTTTTTGCTGCCAAGATTTTCTCTTTAATCCCTCCTACTGGAAGTACTTTACCTCTTAGTGTAATTTCGCCTGTCATTGCAATATGCGATTTCACTTTTCTATTCATAAAAATAGAAGTCAAAGCTGTTAAAATCGTTATTCCTGCCGAAGGTCCATCTTTTGGTGTTGCTCCTTCTGGAACGTGCATGTGAACGTTATTTTTTTCAAAAACCTCTTGTTCAATTCCAATTTTCTTTGCGTTAGATTTTAAATATTCCATCGCAATAACAGCTGATTCTTTCATTACATCACCCAAATTCCCTGTAAGCGTAAGTTTCTCTTTACCTGGTGAAAGGCTGGTTTCAATGAATAAAATATCTCCTCCGTTTTGTGTCCAAGCCAGTCCAGTTACAACTCCTGGAATATCATTACCTTGATATTTGTCCTTTGGGTGAGCAGGGCCAAGAATTTTATTGAGTTCATCAATTTTAATTTCTTGAACAAATTCTTCATCCATTGCGATCTGCTTAGCTCTGTACCTCACTAACTTAGAGATTCTTTTTTCCAGTCCTCTTACTCCACTCTCATTTGTGTAATTTTCCACCACAGATTCAAGAACATCTTCTCCAACGCTTATTTGAGATTCTCTTACTCCAGTTTCTTTTAATTGTTTTGGCATCAAGAATTTCTTGGCTATTTGAACTTTTTCTTCAATCGTGTAACCATTGATTTCAATGATTTCCATTCTATCTCTCAACGCAGGCTGAATAGTGTTTAGGCTATTAGCCGTTGCCACAAACATTACATTGGATAAGTCATAATCCAAATCCACAAAATTATCGTTAAATGTTGAGTTCTGCTCTGGATCCAAAACCTCAAGTAAGGCGGAAGAAGGATCTCCGTGCGAATCGCGAGTCAATTTATCAATTTCATCTAAAACAAATACCGGATTGGAAGTTTTTACCTTTTTAAGATTCTGAAGAATCCTTCCTGGCATTGCACCAATGTAAGTTTTCCTATGCCCTCTAATTTCTGCTTCATCTCTTAATCCTCCTAACGACATTCTTACGTACTTTCTTCCGATTGATTCTGCAATTGATTTCCCTAAAGAAGTTTTTCCAACTCCCGGAGGTCCATAAAGACATAAAATTGGAGCTCTCATATTCTTTTTTAATTTAAGAACTGCTAAATGCTCAATAATCCTTTCTTTTACTTTTTCCAATCCAAAATGGTCTCTGTCAAGAATCTCTTGAGCTCGCTGAAGATCAAATTTATCTTTAGTTTTCTTTTTCCAAGGTAAGTCAGTAAGTAGCTGTAAGTAATTAAGTTGAACAGAATATTCTGCTGCTTGAGGGTTCATTCTTTCCAACTTCCCGAGTTCTTTGTAAAAAGTTTGTTTTACTTTTTTACTCCACTTTTTCTTTTCTGCTTTTCTTCTTAATTCCTCAACTTCTTGCTGAACAGGATTATCTCCTAATTCTTCTTGAATTTGACGCATTTGTTGATGAAGAAAATAATCTCTTTGTTGTTTGTCTAAATCAGTCTTAACCTTTGATTGAATATCATTTTTCAACTCAAGTAATTGTAATTCTTCGGTTAAATTTTTAAGCAATAATTTTGCTCTTTCATTCATATCCTTAACCTCAAGCATCTTTTGCTTTTCAGCAACATCTGCATTAAGGTTTGAAGAAATAAAGTTAATCATGAAAGTAGGACTTTCAATATTGTTTATTGCAAAAGAAGCCTCGGAAGGAATGTTTGGAGAATCCTTTATTATCTGAAGTGCCATGTCTTTCAAAGAAGAAAACAATGCAAAGAATTCTGGGTCATTTTCATCTGGCTTTGACTCAATAAATGTATTAATCTTAGCTTTCAAATAAGGTTCCTCTTGAGTAAAATTCTCAATCTCAAACCTTCTTTTACCTTGAATAATAACGGTTGTACTTCCATCTGGCATTTTTAGATGTTTCAAAATTTGACCTACCGTCCCTACCAAATGAACATCCATTGATTTAGGATCTTCAATGTCTTTGTTTTTTTGGGATACAACCCCTAAGATTTTATTGCCAGAATTAGCATCGTTAATCAACTTTATAGATTTATCTCTACCTACCGTAATTGGAATTACCACTCCAGGAAAAAGCACATTGTTTTTTAAGGATAATATCGGAAGTTCATCTGGAAATTCCTCTTTGTTCATTTGATCTTCATCCTCAGTAGTGATCAAAGGAATAAATTCTCCATCTTCAGAAGATTGAGCAAATGAGACTAAATTGTCTTTAAATATTTCGTTCATATATTATAGTCATTTTGACATAAAGAAAATTTAAAAATCAGCTTGATTCAAATTTAAAAAACATCAATATTATTTTATCTGTTTAATTATCAATTAGTTATTAAATAAAACTAACTGATTTCAACTTTATAATTTCAATACTTGTGCCAAATCCATTTACCTGTTAATATGACTGTAAATGTCAACTTGTAAATAATGTGTAACTTTAATCCTATGAAATTAATATGCTTTTTAATTACATTGTTTGGAACAATTTCCTTGTTATCTCAACAATATATCCCAGGTCAAACCTATTTCGGACAAGATAGTCTAATTGAATATCAGTGTGGAAATTTACCTCTAATTCTCTCTGCACCCCATGGTGGTTATGAAAAACCTGCTTCTATACCAGATAGAAATTGTATTGGCTGTGTTACTCAAAGAGATTCTTATACTCAAGAGTTAACAAGACAGTTAAAAGCTGAAATTGTTTTCAAAACAGGTTGTTATCCTCATGTAATTATAAATAGATTATATCGTGGAAAATTAGATGCGAATAGAGAAATAATTGAAGCAACAGATAGTAACTCGGTAACAGAACCCTATTGGCATGAATACATGAATTTTGCGGACTCCGCTAAGAAACTTGTGTATAAAGATTACCCAAAAGGTTTGTTTATTGATATTCATGGACATGGCCATACTATTCAGAGACTTGAACTGGGTTATTTGTTAACTGCATCAGATTTAAGAAAAAGTGATTCCTTATTAAATCTTTCTCCGATAAATACTAAAACAAGTGTGCTAAATCTTAGATTTTCTAATCTCAATTCTTATACACATGCTGAATTAATAAGAGGAACCAACAGCTTGGGAAGTATGCTTCAAAGAAAAGGTATCCCATCTGTGCCCTCAGATTCTATTCCTTTTCCATTGGTTGGAGAGCCCTATTTTAACGGAGGATATAACACGAAACGTTTTGGCTCAAGAAACGGTGGAACTATTGACGCGATTCAAATTGAATCTCATCAAAGCATTCGATTTACAAAATCAATCCGTGATGTATATGCAGACAGTTTGTCTGATGCTTTACTTGATTACTTGGAGATTCATTATTTTCAAAATTTCTCTCAACACTATTGTAATATTTTTTCTTCCGTTAAGGAATTGAACAAATATCATGATATTGTTGTATTCCCCAACCCAACTAATGGCTTGATTGAGCTAAGAGGAATTGACTCAAAAGCAACAGTTAGTTTATATTCAATAGAAGGTAAACAAATTGACGTTAAACTAATTGGAAATAAAATCAATCTTACTCCAGTAAGTTCGGGTGTTTATTTATTAAAAGTTAATTCTATGAATACTATTCATACAATTAGAATCGTTAAAGAATAGCATGAAATTTCAACAGATCTATTTTACCTTTCTATTAATTCTCTTTTGCTCTATGTCTTTCTCCAAGGAAAATATTTATCTCATCCCTGGACAAGGCTCTGATTATCGAATTTTCAAGAATTTAACACTGGACACGAGTAAATTTAAAATTCATTATTTAAATTGGATACTTCCTGATAGACAGGAAACTATGAATAGTTTTGCAAAGAAAATGTCAGTTCAAATTGATACTACCCAACCCTTTTCAATAATTGGTGTTTCACTTGGTGGAATGGTGGCTTGTGAGATGAAAAAGTTCTTAAAACCTAATCAAGTAATAATAATATCAAGTGCTAAATCAAGAAATGAATTGCCAGGTCAATATAAATTTCAAAAATATATTCCTTTAAACAAGATTACTCCAAAAAAGCTGATTAAAAAATCAGCACTTTTCCTTCAGCCCAGAGTTGAAAAAGACAGAAAACTGGAAGATGAAACTTGTGATTCAATGCTTAATGACAAAGACCCTGTGTTTTTGAAACGAACCATTAACCTAATTGTAAATTGGGATTCACATGAAATTGACTCCACAGTGGTTCACATTCATGGAGATAATGACAATACAATCCCTATTAGAAACGTCTCTTGCAACTATATTGTTAAGGGTGGTTCTCATATGATGACTCTTACCAAACCTAAGGAAATTTCGAAAATCTTGAACAAAATACTGCGTAATGATTCAAATTGAGAACAAAACCTTTACAAACAAATCTGAATTAGAAATTGGAAAATATGTAGAATGTATTTTCCAAAATTGTAAGTTAAGCAACAGTAATTTGGGAAATTTATCTTTTTCGGAATGTGAGTTTATTGAATGTGATTTAAGTAATTGTGATTTAAAAAACACCAAGTTTATGGAGGTGAATTTTAAAGACTGTAAACTCTTGGGAATTCGATTTGATACAATGAGTCAGTTTTTAATTAAATTATCATTTAACGGCTGTAATTTGAGTTACTCTTCTTTTTATAGTGTAAACTTAAGAAAGACGAAATTTATCAACTGTGATTTAGCAGAAGTAGATTTTACCAAAACAGACTTAAAAGAATCATTTTTAGAATCTTGCAACCTCAAGAATGCAATATTTGACAATACGAATTTGGAAAAAGCCGATTTAAGTACTTCGCAAAATTTTGTTATTAATCCTTCACTAAACCGAATAAAAAAAGCCAAATTCTCAAAAGAAAATTTGACTGGTTTATTATCTGATTTCGATATTGTTATTTCTCAATAACCATTCTTTTTGTCATCACAACACCATTAGTTTGAACGGTGTAGAAATAAACACCTTTTGAAAGTAAACTACCGTCAAATAGTATCGTGTTTTTTCCTTGTTTTGACCTGTATGTATTTTTAAAAACAACCTCTCCTAATACACTCATAACTTTGAACTTAACTTCTGAAGTTGCATTAACGTTATAATTTATTTTAGTAAAACTACTAAAAGGATTTGGTGAATTCTGCTGCACTGAAAGACTCTGTGCTTTTTCAATAGAAACTCCTAAAGGATTTATTTCTAATTTATAACCATTGATATCACCAGAGCCAGTTATTGGCAAACCAATAGTTTTACCTTCCAACGTTATAACAACTGGAAAAGTACCAACAACTCCTGGAGTTCCGATTATTCTCATACAACCAGTTGCTCCACCAGCCCATTTACAATCTGAGGTATTGCAATGAATACTATCAGTAGTTGAAGCTGAAGAAATAAAAGTAAACCCAGCAGGTAAGCCTGTGATATTCTTTAGTTGTAGAGTCGCTAATTGAATATGAGGTAACGTTGAATCCAATTCATCCGCATACAACGGAAGCTTAAATGACATGAAAGTATCGTACTGAACCCCAATTTTTGCTGGAGGAAGATTATCAATGGTATCAGGCATTATTCCCCAAGCAGCCGGAGAAATGTATGCATTTAATGCAGCAACATCAACAGTGCAAGTTTGCGAATAAGCAAATGTGGAATAGGCAAATACGATTAATAATAATACTCTTTTCATCTTTTTTACGTTTTCTAATTACGCACAATAATCAAGCCAACATTTCGTTGCCTTCCTCAATATTCTCTGAAATATTCAATATTTTATCCAATTGAGAAATAGTAATCATTTGTTCAACCATTTTTTGCAATGAATTAATTACAAACTTTCCCTCTGATTCATTACATAATCTATTTCCTATCAATAAGGCACTTAAACCAGAAGAATCACAGTATTTAACTCCTGACAAGTCAACAATGATATTTTTTTCTCCAGATTTATTTAGTTTAACCAATTCGGCTTTCAAGTCAGAAGAAATAGTACTATCAAGTCTATCTTTATTAATTTTTAATAAACTAAAATTGTCTTTTTGTTCTGTTGCTATTATCATAATATTAAATAAAATTCGTTAGTCTCGCATACAAGATAGTGATTTTTTTTCAAAATCAAACATTAAATTTTCCCTGCTAATAAATAAATTACTGCCATTCTTACAGCAACACCATTCTCAACTTGATTAAGGATTATTGCATTATCAGAATCAGCTATTTCACTAGAAATTTCAACACCACGATTTATTGGACCTGGGTGCATTATCAAGATTTCTTTTGATAATCCATCCAAAATTTCTTGTGTTAGTCCGTATTGAAGTGTGTATTCTTTTAAGGAAGGAAAATGTTTAATCTCCTGTCTTTCAAGCTGAATTCGCAACATATTGGCTATATCGCACCATTCTAATGCTTTTATCAAATTTGTTTCAACTTCTACTCCTAAACTCTCAATATGTTTTGGAATTAAAGTCAATGGTCCACATACTTTAACTTCTGCACCTAATTTTTTAAGACAATGAATATTGGAAATTGCAACTCTCGAATGTAAAATATCACCCACAATCACTACTTTTTTTCCTTTTACATCTCCTAATTTTTCTCGGATTGAATAAGCATCCAATAAAGCTTGAGTAGGGTGTTCATGAGTTCCGTCTCCAGCATTAATTATCACAGAATCAATATGTTTGGATAAAAACTGTGCGGCACCTGGACTTGGGTGTCGCATTACAACCATATCCACTTTCATTGCCAATATATTATTGACTGTATCTATTAACGTCTCTCCTTTTTTGACACTTGAACTGGCAGCAGAAAAATTAACCACATCTGCCGAAAGCCTTTTTTCGGCTAATTCAAAAGATAATTTAGTTCGAGTTGAGTTTTCAAAGAAAAGATTGGCAATTGTAATGTCTCTTAGTGTAGGTACTTTCTTTATTGGCCTGTTGATAATATCTTTGAAATTATCTGCAACTTGAAAGACTAATTGAATATCCTCTGGTGTGAGGTGTTCAATTCCTAATAGATGCTTAGTACTTAATGTATTCATTTCTTTACTAAAATTACTTTGTCTTCACCTTCCAATTCATTCCACATTACCTCTACCCTTTCGTTTGAAAGTGTATCAATAAATTTGCCCACATAATTGGCTTCAATTGGCAAGTTTCTACTAAATCTTCTGTCTACTAACACCAACAACTCAATGGACGAAGGTCTTCCATAAGTCATAAGTGCATCCATTGCTGCTCTCACAGTCCTGCCAGAAAACAAGACATCATCAACCAAAATTATCCGTTTGGATTCAATTGAAAAATCAAGATTTGTTACACTGGGTAAAAGAGGCGTGTCTTTTCTTCTGAAATCATCTCTAAAAAAAGTAGTGTCGATAGCACCTGTAAGAACCTCTATTCCACTTAATTCTTTAAGTTTTTGCTGCAACCTATTAGCCACATAAATTCCTCTGGGTTGAACACCAATTATTACAGAATTTTCAAAAAGGTTGTGATTTTCGATTAATTGACGAGTTAATCTTGAAATAAGAATGTTAATCTCGGTCGTGTTGAGTATTTCTCTCTCTATTAAACTCATTGAGTTGTTTACAGTGTTTTAAGTTATCAATAAAACTTGCTCTCAACGGACAAAGATAACAAAAAAAAGCTCTCAGAAATTTTTCTGAGAGCTTTTAGCATTTTTATAAAAGAAGGAAAACTTATTTTCCAGCTAATTTATCTTTTAATTCTTGAAGTGCATCCATATCTCCTAAAGTTGATTTAGCAGCATTTGTGTTTACTTTCTTCATTCCTTTAGCAGTATTAGCTCTCTCTTGTTTTCTCTCGTTTTCTTGAGCTTCTTCAAAAGTTCTTGTGTGTGAAAGAATAATCTTTCCGTTTGAATTATCAAACTCCAACACAACGAAATCTAATACTTCGTCCAATTTAGCTTTCTCACCGTCTTCTTTCTTTAAGTGTCTCGCTGGCGCGTAACCTTCGATACCATAAGGTAAAGAAACTACAGCTCCTGACTTAGCTTCAGCTTTGATTACTGTTCCTTGGTGAGTTGAACCTACTGTAAATACAGATTCAAATGCTTCCCATGGTTTTTCTTCAAGTTGCTTGTGACCTAATGAAAGTTTTCTGTTTTCTTGGTCTAATTCCATCACTACTACCTCTAACTCATCACCAACATTACAGAATTCTGATGGGTGCTTGATTTTCTTGTTCCATGATAAATCAGAAACGTGA
>JBMYYT010000052.1:0-12549 GCA_049609665.1 Flavobacteriales bacterium
TCAATCGCTGAGTTAGGATTATTGACGAAAAACGAGGAAATAAGATGGGTACTTTTTCCAATGTCTTGATTGTAATTAATACCTCCAGCCAATGTCGAGGCAATTCCATTGTTTGCCCCAGGAATGTTAATTGGGATTCCAGTTTCGGAAGGGTCAAAACTCATTTTTCCAGTTTTCATAACGTTACTAATTCCTCCCATAAAATTGAAATAATCTTGGTAAGAAAACCCCTGTTCGTTCACGTTATTAGCCATGAGCAAAGAGGTAAACTGAGCAGTTTTAGAAAATCTATTTATGTTTAACTTCCCCTTATATCTGCTCTCATGACCTCCGCCAACACTTGCTTCTCCAAATATTCCTTTTTTTCTATCCTCTTTTAAAGTTATATTGATTGTTCTCTTTCTTACACCATCATCAACTCCGGTATATTCAGATAATTCTGATTTTTTATCAAAAACCTGAACTTTATCTATTGCATCTGCAGGAATGTTTTTAGTCGCTATTTTTGGGTCATCTCCAAAAAACTCTTTTCCATCCACATAAATTTTTTCAACTTTTTCTCCATGAGCCGTTATCTCTCCATCAGAATCAACCTCAATTCCGGGCATTTTTGACAATAACTTTTCCGCATTTGCTCCCTGCTGGGTTTTAAAGGAACTTGCATTGTACTCTACAGTATCATTTCTGAACACAATAGGTAAATAATCTCCTTGAACCGAAAATTCTTTTAATAATTGATCATTGCTGTATAAACGCAAAATTCCAAGGTCAAAATTTGGATTTGTTCCAGTTACGTTAATTTTTTTACTGTAGGTTCTGTAACCCATGTAAGAAAGCTGAAGAATATAATTACTTTCCTTAATTCCAAACATTTCGAAGTCCCCATTATCATTAGAAACCGCATAACTAACTAAAGATGAATCTTTGGGAGATAGGATAACCACCGTTGTGTAAGGCAGCTTGTTTTTCAAGGAATCTACTACATTTCCAACAACATTGTAATCTCTATCTTGAGAAAAAGAAAAGTTGCTAAACAAAGCAATTCCAATAAGTATCAATAATTTTTTCACAGGTGATTTTATAGTTTTACATTCCCATTCTAAATCCTCTACCTCTTCTTCCCCCATTCATTTTTTGCATTTCTTTCACTTTGTTAGCTACCATTTCTACATACTCTTCTTCACTATTCAGCACCTTACCTTTGTTTGGTGGCTTTACAGTTTTATTAGGCATTTTTTTAAGCTCTATTACGTCAGCTGTAATTAAGATATCCATGGCATATTCTTTCATCCAATTTCGTTTTTTTCCTTTAGCTTTTTTATCTGCTTCTGAATAGATTCTGGTATACTTAGCCTCCAATATTAAACCTGGAAGTCCATAAAGTCCTTTCGGGCCAGAAGAAACAGGAATTTGCGAGGTAAACCAAACTTCAACTTTATATAGAGTATCTTCAGTAACGGCTTTCATACATGGGTATCCTTTTATCACTTTTTGCTCCATTACAATTTTCCATTTCTGCTTTTTCAAAGTGTCTTTTATCAAGAAATCTTTCCCCATAAAGTTCTTTTGAATAAACTTTTGGTTCTTTTCCTTGTTATAATACATAATGTCTGATTTTGGCTTGTAAGCCATCATGTAGTTTGTTTCTTGATTCACTTCACTTTCAGTAAGTTCCGCTGGTTTTTCCTTGTACAAAGTAGCTTTATCCTTAAAAGTTAATTGGTAATTAGTTTTCTCGAAACTCTTCATAAACTCTTCAATCTGTTTGGTCAATCCTCCCATCATAGCTGCTCTTTCTGGATTTTTCTTTTTTGCACTATCCATATTAGCATTCATTTCTTTTATTTTGTCAGACATATCGATGTTTTCAACGTAAGTTATAACACCTTCCGTATTCTGTGAAAAAGAAACTGAAGCGATTAGACAAAGAAGAATAATTTTAACTGTTTTCATAATTTTATAGATTTTGATATTCAATATTATTAAATAAATCAATTGAAACCATTAAATATGTTTTAACTGGTTAATCAAAATGATTAGTGGTTGAAAATTCAATATTGTTTGGTAGAATCGAATTTTAATGATAGCAATATATGTTTCTCAATTAATACTCAAAATCATTTTAACAGTAGTTAACTTAATTTAACACTCCCAGACCATTAATTGGGAGGTTAAAAAACTGCAAAAATGTCAGTTTTTTCTATCTTTGTATGATTATTGATTTTATAAGAACAAATGTCAACAATAGATAAGAAAATAGATGAATCTGTGCAAGGAGATGCATTGGTTTTAGAGAAAAAAACTGACAAAAACAGTAAAAAACTCTATTTAGAAAGCTACGGGTGTGCAATGAATTTTTCGGATAGTGAAGTTGTGGCTTCTATTCTTGCCGAGAATGGATATGATACCACTCGAAATATCGAAGAATCAGATTTAATTCTTCTCAACACATGCTCAATTAGAGAAAAAGCTGAGCAAACGGTGAGAAAAAGACTTACCAATTTCAAAAAAATGAAACGAAACAAACCCAGCCTGATGGTTGGAGTTTTGGGTTGCATGGCTGAGCGTTTAAAAACAGCACTTTTGGAAGAAGAAAAACTGGTAGATTTAGTGGTTGGCCCTGATGCTTACAGAGATTTACCAAACCTACTTCACAAAACCGAAGGAGGTCAAAAATCAGTTAATGTATTACTATCCAGAGAAGAGACTTATGCTGATATTTCTCCAGTTAGATTAGATCAAACAGGAGTTACTGCATTTGTTTCAATTACAAGAGGCTGTGATAATATGTGTTCATTCTGTGTAGTCCCGTTTACCAGAGGTCGAGAACGAAGCAGAAACCCAATGACAATTGTTGCGGAAGCTCGAGATTTATTTGAAAGAGGATACAGAGAAGTTACCTTATTAGGTCAAAATGTAGATAGTTACAGATGGAACATGAGTTCAAAAGGTGAAATAAAGGATGAGTCGATTCCAACCACGAACTTTGCTCAGCTAATGGAAATGGTAGCCCAAGTAAGTCCATTATTAAGAGTCAGATTCTCAACCTCACATCCAAAAGATATGGGTGATGATGTACTTGAAGTAATCGCAAAATATGACAACATTTGTAAATATATCCACTTACCTGTTCAATCAGGAAACAGTGAATTATTGAAAAAAATGAACCGAGGATATACGCGTGAGTGGTACCTCAACAGAATTGAAGCTATTCGAAGAATACTTCCGGGAACCACAATTTCAACTGACATCATTACTGGATTTTGCGGAGAAACTGAGCAGCAGCATCAAGATACTTTAAGCTTAATGGAGGAAGTTCAGTTTTCAGCTGCTTACATGTATAAATATTCTGAAAGACCTAAAACATTGGCTGAAAGAAAGTATGAAGATGATATTCCTGAGGAAGTAAAACAACGTAGATTGACCGAAGTTATTGAATTACAGCATAGTCATCAACTTGCTTATTTTGAAAATGAAATAGGAAAAGAATACGAGGTATTAATCGAAAAAGAATCAAAAAAATCAACTGAACATTATATGGGAAGAAACTCTCAAAGTTCATCTTGTATTTTTGAAAAAGGAAATTATAAAATAGGAGATTACGTAAAGGTTAAAATCACAGATTGTACTAAAGCAACTCTTATTGCAAAAATTATTGAATAAATGGAATTACAATCAGTAAAACAGAGGTTTGGAATTATAGGAAACACAATGGGTTTGAATCGTGCTTTGGAAGTAGCCATTCAAGTTGCACCTACAGACATTTCTGTTCTTATTATGGGAGAAAGTGGAACTGGAAAAGAAATAATGCCTCAGGTAATTCACCAATACAGCAAAAGAAAACATGCTGAATATGTCGCAGTCAACTGCGGAGCTATTCCTGAAGGCACTATTGATTCTGAGTTGTTTGGACATGAAAAAGGATCATTTACAGGTGCGCATGAAAAGCGAAAAGGATATTTTGAGCAAGCTGATGGGGGAACTATTTTTCTTGATGAATTAGGAGAACTACCTCTTTCTACTCAAGCCAGATTACTTAGAGTTTTGGAAACAGGAGAATTCTTTAAAGTGGGTTCTTCCAAAGCTCAAAAAACAGACGTTCGTGTGATTGCTGCAACTAATGCAAACTTGGAAGACGCTATTCAAAAAGGAAAATTTAGGGAGGATTTATACTACAGATTAAGTACTGTTCCAATTAAGCTGCTGCCACTGAGAGAGCGCAGAGAAGATATTCACTTACTATTCAGAAAATTTGCTTCTAACTTTGCAGAAAAGTATAGAATGCCTACTATTCACCTCACTGATGAAGCTAAGAACATGTTGGTTAACTACAACTGGAAGGGGAACATTAGACAATTAAAAAATATCACAGAACAAATTTCTGTAATTGAAAATACTCGTGAAATATCAGCTGAAAAATTAGCAAGCTACTTGCCTGCTGTGTATCAAAACAATCTTCCGATTCTATTACCAAATGATGGCGAAAACCACTCAGGAATGAGTGAGAGAGATATACTACATAAGGTGCTTTTTGATATGAAAAAGGACATTACGGAACTGAAAAAAATAATTGTTGATATTGTTGAAAACAATGAAGACGTAACGGTAAACTTCCCGGAAAACGATGTGGCAATTATCAATAAAATGAACCAAGATGTTCATTCCGATTATTCAAGAGAAAACTACTCCAATCAACCTTCTATCTCCTATCAATCTCAACAAATTCAGCAACACGAAGAAGTCGAGGAAATTCTCTCTTTAGAAGAAAAAGAAAAGGAAATGATCGAAAAAGCTTTAATCAAACACAGAGGGAAAAGAAAGTATGCTGCTCAAGAGTTAGGGATTTCTGAAAGGACACTTTATCGTAAGATTAAAGAATATGGATTGAAGTGATTTGCTGGCATTAGATTCCTGCCTGCGCAGGAATGACATTGACTATAAAATTTAGTTTTCAAACTTCTTTAGCTCACATTTATCTCCATCAAAAACCAAATAATTGCATTGAGAAATCCATTCTCCTAAATTATAATAGGTACTGGTTTCAGATAATTTCACCTCAACAGGATAATGTCGATGTCCGTAGATAAAATAGTTGACTGGTTTTGAGGCAAGTTGTTCTTTAGAATATTGAATTAACCATTCTTTATCCTCTCCCAAAAATTTATCCTCATTAATCGAGTGTTTCCTGCTTTTTCTTGAAAAATAATTGGCTAATCCGATTCCAAAATTAGGATGAAGCCTTGCAAACATCCATTGACAAATTTTATTGGCAAATATGACTTTAATCACTTTGTAACCTCTGTCTCCAGGACCTAATCCATCACCATGAGCAATAAAGAAATGCTTTCCATTAATCTCTTTTTCAACAGTTTGTCGGATTATTTTCACTCCTATTTCCTTCTCCAAATAGTCAAACATCCACATGTCATGGTTTCCAATAAAAAAATAAACTGGGGTTCCAGAATCAGTGATTTCGGCAATTTTACCTAAAAATCGAGTAAAATATTTAGGAATTGCCTGTTTGTATTCAAACCAAAAATCAAAAATATCTCCTACCAAATATATCTCTTGTGCATCCTTCTTAATTGAATCAAGCCAATTGATTATTTTGTTTTCTCTCTTTCTACTTTCCTCGTAAGTAGGAACTCCAAGATGAAAATCTGAGGCGAAATAGATTTTTTTACCAGAGGATAAATTCATTATTTCCCAAAAATTTCCTTCAGTTTCACTTCCAAAGCTCTTCCTCTTAATCGAGTTGCTATTACTTTTCCTTCTTTGTCTATCAACACAGTATATGGAATTCCTCTAAAACCATAAAGCTTGCAAGCTGCCGATCCCCATCCTCTTAAATCACTTACGTGATTGGTCCAAGTTAATTTATCTTTTTTGATTGCTGCTTCCCATCTGCTTTTGCTTTTATCAAGTGACACGCTGTACACATCAAATCCCATGTCTTTGTATTTGTTATACAAATTAACCACGTTTGGATTTTCTCTTCGGCAAGGCCCACACCAAGATGCCCAAAAATCAATCAACACATATTTTCCTCTTAATGATTCCAAAGTGATTATTTTACCCTCTGGACTCACCATATTTAATTCTGGAGCCATACTTCCTATTCCAACACTACCTGGCTTTGGTGCACTTTTTTGCAATTGAGCCAAAGCACTTTTTAAACTTTTATGATAACGTGAATTAGGATATGCTTCTCCTATTCCTTTTGTAGCTTTCTCAAGTGATTGTTTGGGATTACTCACATCTCTTAATGCAATAAAAACCGCCAGTGATTTAGGATTATCAGAAATAAGTTTTGTCGCAAACTTTGACATTGAGTCTTTAGAAATACCTTCTGTCCCTTTCATTTCAACATATTGTTGAACTAATTTGCTGTCAGGCGAACCTTTGATTGAATAATCATTGTTTGAAAAAGACTGATCGGATTTTATTTTAATCTTTTCGTTTCCTTTAAGGATCAATTGCACATATTTCTTTTTATCCACAGTAAGGCTATAAAAGTCATGAGATGCTACTTCAGTTTTGAATTTGTATTTTCCAAAAAAACTGACTTTACTTGAATCAATAGTTGCTAACTTATTATTTACAAACTTTTGCAAATAAACCATTTGACCTTTTCCTTTCTTCATTTTACCGACTATCTCAGTTGTTCCTTGTGCAAGAAAAACTGATGAAATGAATAGACTGATAAGTAATAATATTCCTTTATTTTTCATCGAAAATTTGTTTTAATTTGTTTTCTAATCTTTGTCCTTTTAAGTTAAAAGCAACCACCTTTCCTTCTCTATCCACAAGAACATTGGAAGGTAGTGAATTTACGTTAAATATTTTGACAGCAGGTGAGTTAAACATACTTAAATTACTCACATGGTCAGGCCAATTTAGTTGATCCTTTTTAATCGCTTTTATCCACTTAGCTTTATCTCTATCTAATGAAATACTGTATATCTCCAACCCAGAATCATGATATTCACTGTACAATCTAGTTAATCTTGGATGCTCTGCCCTACAAGGTTTGCACCATGAAGCCCAAAAATCAATCAGTATATAATTTCCGCTATGCACATCAGTTGAAACATCTTCACCATTTACCCCAGGCAAAATAAGAACGGGCGATTCTTCCCCAATTCTATTCACTCTCTTCTGAGACATTTCATATTTAAAAATAGATTTTTTAATCTTCTTGTAGCTCTCGGAATGAGAATAGTTGTCTTTAAGTTTACTCTCCAAAACTAAAAGCTCCTTATAATCTTGCTCATAATCAATGAAACTTGAAGCCAATAAGAGAATGGAAGTATTTGATTCTTTGGAAATTCTATCTTTTAAATAATCCTTTGAATCAGCAGTAACAGATTGAATGATACTGTCATAATAATATTGTCCATCGGCTGTTTCATCTTTGTATAATTTTTCTTCGGCTTTTTTAACAGCAGTTTTATACCCTTCCATTTTATATAAAAATTCATTGGCTGACTTCGATTCGGGAGAACCTAAAATCGATAAATTTTGGTGTAAATCAGGTAATTTGGTTTTTGCTTTTACTGATTCCTCAGAATTAATGTGAACTACAAAAGGGAAATCACTTTCCAAAGGTTTTATGTATAATAATCTTTCAGCAAATTCATCTGTAATCCAATAAGTGGCTTTGTTGAAAAAGTTAAGCTTTATAGTATCTGAGATAGACTTACTTTGATTGTAAATCCAAACTTTTTTAGTTTTGCTTTTCTTAATTTTTAGTTTGATGGTGGCTTGAGAAAACATCCCAAAAAAACTAAAAATAAATAGCGCGGAAAAAAGTGCCTTTTTCATTTCAATAACTTATAGTACCTCGTTCAATTTAGCCTCTAAAGCTGGACCTCGCAAATTTTTAGCAATTATTTTCCCTTCTCTATCAATTAAAACTGTGAAAGGAATTCCTCTAAAACCATACAAAGGCAATGCAGCAGTTTGCCATTGTTTCAGGTCGCTTGCGTGTGAATTCCAAACCAAACCATCTTGTTCGATAGCACTTATCCATTGAGCTTTATTCTTGTCTAATGAAAAACTAAACACCTCAAATCCTTTATTCTTATATTTTTGATAAGCCCTGACAACATTAGGGTTTTCAGCTCTACAAGGCTTGCACCATGAAGCCCAAAAATCTATTAAAACTACTTTTCCACGAAGAGAGGATAGTTTTACATTTGTTCCGTCAACACCCGGGAAATCAAGTTCAGGAGCCATCATACCAATCTCGGTCAATTTTGACATCTCTTTTGCTTTTGCAGCTTCTGCTTCCTTCTTGCTTAAATAATCATTCAAATCTTTGGTATAAGATGTATTAGGCATTGTTTTATTTAAATCATTTACCACTTCTTTAAACAAATCCATTTCTTCTTCGGGGTTGATTTGTTGGATAACCGCAATTAGAGCCTCTGAACCTTTATTATCTGCAATGAATTGATCTCTAAATTCTAAAAACTTTTTTGAAGCAACTCCAAACTCATTTTGCAATTCTTGTTGAGCTGCAAAATTTGTAGGATCAATGTTTTCAGCATTCTGTCTTAACTTTTGGTTCAACATCATCATTTTATATACCTCTCCTGAGAACAAAGCTATTTGTTCGGAAGCCTGCGAGCCTTTTACATCATAATCCAACGATACTTGTTGATTGTTATTAATTGTTATTTCAAGCTTTTTTGCCTCTTCATTTAACACAATTGGGATTGTATTTCGCAATGAACTTCCAAAATGGTAAATTCCATTTTTAGCTTCCATGATATCAAGTGAAAACTTACCTTCTTCGCCAACGACAGTAGAATCAATTGGGATATATTGTTGATTTTCCAGTTTATACAAGTACAAATATTGGTTTTGAGATAAACCTAATGTATCTATTTTACCTTCCAAAACATGCTCTGGAGGAGTACCGCAATTTACTATTGCGGAAAGAGCGATGATAGCAATTATTATTCTCTTCATAATCTTAGTTTATTTTTCTAATTGTTCTCTTAATTGTTGGTTTGCAATTTTTGGATCCGCTTTTCCTTGAGATAATTTCATTACTTCTCCCATAAAAAGTCCTAACAATCCTTTTTTTCCAGATTTATATTCAGCCACTTTATCTGGATATTTTTCAATAGCTTTTGTGATTAACGCAGAAATCTCGTCTTGATTTGAATTTTGTATCAAATTATTTTCTTCCGCTATTTTTAACGGTGATTTTTCCGGCTTTTCAATCAAAATTGGAAACACCTTTTGCGAGGCTACCGAATTACTTATTTTACCAGAGTCTATCAACTCAATTAAATCAGAAATCTTTGCTGGAGATACAGTAAACTCTTTAATTTCAATCGCTTTATCATTAAGAAATGACTTGATATTAACCGTCACCCAATTGGATGCAGATTTATAATTCTTTGTGTTTTTAATTACTTCCTCAAAATACAAGGCAATATCTTTATCATCAGTCAATACCTGCGCATCGTACTCAGATAAATTCAGTTCATTAATGTACTTATTTAATAAAAAATTAGGTAATGGAGGCATTAATTCATTTACCTTATCAATGTAATCTTGAGTAACATTTATCGGTTGTAAATCGGGTTCAGGGAAATATCGGTAATCGTTTGCAGCTTCCTTACTCCTCATTGAGACAGTAGAATTATTCGCTGCATTGAAACTCCTCGTCTCCGTTACAATTGTTTCTCCTTGTTCAATTAAATCAATTTGCCTTTTTATTTCAAATTCAATTGCTCTTTGAACGTTACGAATGGAATTCATGTTTTTTACCTCAGTTCTATTTCCAAACGTATCAGAGCCTTTTAGCATCACAGAAACATTGGCATCACATCTCAAACTTCCTTCCTCCATATTTCCATCACAAATATCTAAGTAACGAACTAATTTTCTTACCTCTGAAACGTAATTATAAGCCTCTTGAGAGCTTTTTATTTGGGGCTCCGTAACAATCTCAATTAACGGAACTCCTGCTCTGTTCAAATCAATTAGCGTATTGTAAGGGTCCAAATCATGAATACTTTTCCCTGCATCTTCTTCAAGATGGATTCGAGTTAATTCAATATCTTTTTTATTTCCTTCGTCATCTTTAATTTGAACAAAACCACCCGTACAAATAGGAGTTTTATCTTGAGTAATTTGATATCCTTTGGGCAAATCTGGGTAAAAATAATTTTTTCGAGCAAAAATCATATCCCTTGTAATCTTGCTCTCACAGGCTAATCCCATTTTAATAGCGAAATTTACACCTTTCTTATTATACTTGGGTAATGTTCCTGGATGACCCAGAGTTATTACACTCACATTGGTGTTGGGAGTAGCTCCATATTCATTTCTATCTGCTGAATATGCTTTTGTATTGGTTTGCAATTGCGCGTGAATTTCCAACCCAATTACAGCTTCGTATTTATCGTAAACTGAACTCAATTCTACTGTTTTATGTATTTAATATTTTGCACAAAAGTACCATTAAATATAGTTACAACATAAATTCCCTTAGGAATTTCGTTGCTCAACTCAATTTTAGCTGTTCCCAAAAAATTATTCTTCAATTCTTGCGAATGAACTTGTTTACCACTTGCATCAAAAATTTTCAAAGAATACGTCTCGTCAAAGTTACTAATGCCAATTAAGTTAATTTCATTTCTTCCTGGATTTGGAAATAGTTTGAATCTTTCTTTTGTTTTCAACTCAGCAACTCCTGAAACAGCTGTTGATACATCAAAAACAAACAATCCTTCCTGCATATCAGAAACTAATAAATTTCCAGAAGAAAGAAATGGATAAACTCCCCAAGCCCCTTTATAACTCCTAAAATTCAATTCGCTTGAACAATCATAATAGCCCACTAATAAAGGATTAGAAGGATTTTTTATGTCATAAATATACACTCCGTCATAATAATAAGCCACATACACATAATCGCCTTTTATTATCGGATTATGGACTATTGCATTATTGTCTCCATTAATTCCAACTGTATCCAAAAATTGAATATTTGTTAAATCGGAAACATCTACCATTTTGAGTTTTTTACCCCAAGTTTCGTCTGCCATGACATAGGTTTTTCCATCCTCAGATAACCAGCCAGAATGATTATATCCTTTGTCAGGGTAACTTGATAAATTACCTAACAAAGTAGGCGTAGAAATAAAATCAACTACATACAATCCATTCCCTGCATTGCAATAAACCGTATCGTTTCGAGCAAAAGCATCATGAACGTAACCTCCTGTACCCACTGTGGAAGGCCACCATGTAATATCATTCTCACAAGATAATATCAATTGAGGGTCTAACGGATTTGATAAGGAAAAAACATTAAATTTTTTGGAATTTCCTCCCCCACAACTATATAGTTTACCTACGGATGTATCAATAAATATATTGTGAGACAACTTGATGGCTGTATCTTGATCATACACTAATTTCACAGAATCTGGTAAATAAGACATATCTACTATTTGCATGGATCCATCTCCTTCGTCTGTTACCATGTACAAATATCCTCTGTAATCGTGATAATCTCTATGCACAATTTGGCTGCCTGTGTCTCTTCCTTGAATAAAATCAACCATTACAGCTGATGAAGGATTGGTTACATCAAAAAAATGTGTCCCTCTTGAACTTCCAATTATAGCGTATTCTCTTCCGTTAAGCTCGTATCCCCATATTTCATTATAAGCATTATTATATAAGCTACTTCCAGTAATGCTTGGATCTTTCCAATTGAAAAGCATTTCGATATTTAAACTATCCTGAGTAAATCCAGTTAAGGAAATAATTGTAAATAAAAGGATTAGGTTTTTTTTCATAGTGATAAAATATTGCACTAATTTAAACAAAAAAGTCCCGATAAATCGGGACTTTTCAATTAGTTAATTACAAAGTTATCTTAATAAATTGACATGCCCGTGATATTCTGCTTGTCTGTTGTTTTTACTTTTAACTATAACACGATAAACATACGTATCGGTTTTAGCATTTTTGCCATTATGTTTTCCATCCCAAGTTTTATCAACATCAGTTGAGTGGAAAATTTCTTCTCCCCATTTATTAAAAATAAATAATTCATATTCAACAATTCCTTCTGCATGAACTTTAAAGAAATCGTTTTTTCCATCCTCATTGGGAGTAAAAGCACTTGGTGCATACAAAATAAATCCTTCAAGTATAGATACTTCTTTGTAAATAGAATCTTTACATCCATATTGATTGAATGCTACTAATTTTACATTGTAATTTCCTTCATCGTTATTTGGAAATTCAATTGTACAAGGTGAAGCTATATTAGAATTCCCTCCAAAAAAATCAAAATCCCATAGATAAGAAACAGCATTTGTAGAAGTATTTACAAAACATACTTTGGTATCGAATGTAAAAATTTCCTGTGGGGAAAAATTGAAATTAGGAGTTGGAAGGGGTCTCACAATAATATTTATTGTGGTATCTGCTGTACATGCCGAATCTGTTGTTACCGTTAATGTTACTGGGAATGTTCCATCAATTGGAGCTGTGTAACTTGTGTTTTGGGTT
>JBMYYT010000053.1:0-12543 GCA_049609665.1 Flavobacteriales bacterium
CTCTCTCTCTCTCTCTCTGCTGGAGCATAGAATTTCGTTAGTCTATCCTCTTTAATTTTAGCTTTCTTGATGCACCACTTTTGGTATAGATTCATGTTTTTTTATTCAATATAAGTAACTTCTATGATATCCTCAAATTGAAAAGCTAATGCACAAATAATTTTGTCTTCCAGTCCTTTACATTCTTTTAGTTTTTTGAATGATGCGGATACAGTTTCTTTATCTTGAAAAGAATCGGTTTGATTAGTATTACACACTTTATAGTTCTTTTCTTCGAATACAAGATAGGTGCCTGTACAGTTTTTTATTACAGTCATTTCTTCATTCATCACCTTTTTCTTGCAGGAAGGTAAGCTCAATGAAATAATAAAAAGGGATAAAATAAGAACTGCGGTTTTCATGTTAAGACGTTTTAATAACTAACCTTCATCTTCTTTTATTTATTGTTAGATAGAGAATTATTTCTTGTAATACACTTTTAAATTCACCTCTTGAGTTTTGAGGTTTATCTTACCTACTTTCACCTTTTCTATTTCCAGGCCTATTTGCGAACTTAAATCGGCTATTAATATTTCCCTTTTTTCGGGTTTGGTATTTTCTATTTTTCCGTAAATAAGATCTATGGTGGCTGTGGTCTTTTCGGTAGTTTTGGTGTTCAAGAACATTTCCATGAAATACAAAATAGCGATGGATAAAAAATTGATGAAAACAATCTCATAAAGACTCATTTTCTTTGAGAAAGCATTTATCATGGAGAGTCCAATAAAAATAAAGAGATAACTCATTTCCTTGATTGGGATTGGGTCTGTCCTGAATCGGATTATCCCAAGCAAGGCGAATAAACCTATGGCAACACCTGTATTGAACTTAAAAGCTTTAAGAGCAAAGCAAAGGAAAAACACCACGGAGCCAATTAACATATAGGCGAATAGGAATTGTTTTTTTCTATTATTAAAATTGTAATAAATTACCCTCCCAATAACAAAAGTAACAACCAGGTTAAAGGAAAATAAAAGAAGTAGTTTATAAAAATCTTCGTCAAATATTTCTATTCCAAATAGTTCAGAATTTTCGATAAGGAGGAGATTCATTGTTTCCATAATGTAATTGATTTATATTCTTTTGACGATATACTCGTAACTTTCCTTTTAGGTTGGGATAATGATTTTTTAACTGTCTTTCCTGCCTTTCGACTATCGCTCAAGATAAACTCTGGCAGGAATCTATATTCATTAACACTTTTAGATTCCCTCCTTCGAGGGAATGACAATGTTTTATTAGTTTTTTAACCAAACTATTTGAACCATTTTTTCATTTCGCTTTCAAGTTCTTCTTCAGAAACAGTCTCGTTATTGTCAGAAAGTTTTAATCTCGACTCAATTTTTTCGATAAAAAGCAATTTTTCAATTAATTCTTCAATTGAAATCTCTTTAGGAAAATTATTAATGTGTTTTAAAAGTTTTTCTTTAGTAATCATAAAAAGTAATTGTAGTTAAAAATACGAATTATTATATTAACTCAATTTCCCACGTAATTGTTTCATAAATGCTGAAGCATAAACAAAATCTCCTATTTCTTCATTATCGGTAGTCACGATAGAATGCCTATCTCCAGTCCACCAATTGTGGCCCTCGTGGATATACATAATATTTTCTCCAATCTCCATCACAGAGTTCATATCATGGGTAATCACCACTGTGGTGATGTCATATTCTTTGGTCAAATCATGGATTAAATTGTCGATAACAATAGATGTTTTTGGGTCCAATCCAGAGTTAGGTTCGTCACAGAACAAGTATTTTGGATTCAAAGCGATCGCTCTCGCAATAGCAACCCTTTTTTGCATACCTCCACTAATCTCAGAAGGGAATAAATGGTTTTTGTTTTCAAGTTCTACTCTTTTCAAACAAAAATTAACTCTATCCAGCATTTCCTCCTTGCTCATGTCTGAGAACATAGTAAGAGGGAACATTACATTCTGCTCAACACTATACGAGTCAAATAAGGCACTCCCTTGAAACAACATTCCAATTTGAGTACGGATTTCTTTTCTTTCCGATCTACTCATAGCCGAAAAATTCTGGCCGCCATAATTCACTTCTCCCGAATCTACTTCGTAAAGTCCTACAATACATTTAGTAAGCACCGATTTCCCCGATCCACTTTGACCAATGATTAAGTTTGTTTTTCCTTTTTGAAATTCAAAACTTATCCCTTTGAGAATCTCAGTTCCACTGAACCCTTTTTTTATGTCTTTTACAATGATACTCATGGTTATAACAATAAAAAATAAGTGATAATTAAATTGATAAGTAGGATAATCATACTACTTGCCACAACTGATTTGGTTCCTGATTTCCCTACTTCCAAAGCTCCTCCACTTGGATTTACGTAGTATCCAAAATACGAAGGAATAGTAGCAATGAAAAAAGCAAAAAATAATGTTTTGATAATAGAATAGGTGATGCTAAAAGGATCAAAATAATACTGGAGTCCCATAATGTATTTTTCCAAAGTAATAATCCCAGTTTGGGTACCAATCATTCCACCACCAATAAGTCCTAACCCCATACTTATTAAAACAATAAAAGGAAAAATGAACATAGAGGCTAATATTTTGGGGAGTACCAAATGATTAATTGAATTAACTCCCATTACCTCAAGCGCATCAATTTGTTCGGTTAATCTCATTGTGCCAATTTCCGAAGCAATGTTTGAACCTACCTTACCCGCAAGAATCAAACAGATCATGGTTGATGAAAATTCGAGTATCATGGATTGTCGAGTAGCAAATCCCACTGTATAGTCTGGAATCAACACAGAATCAATGTTTGCTGCAGTTTGAATTACCATTACAGCTCCCATGAACAGAGAGAGTAGAGCCACAATACTCAGTGAACTTATCCCTATAGAATTGATTTCAATAATGAAGTTTTTCCAGAGCACTTTCCATTTTTCCGGCTTTTTAAAAGCGGAACCAATCACTAGAATAAATCTTCCTATATGCTCGAATAAATTCAAAACTCGTATCTTTAAGCTACTAAAATAGCTTTTATGTTGAAATAGGCGGACGTTTTTTGCGTTAACTTATAACCAGCAAAATATTAATAAGTTAACCTGTAGGAAAATGAAAAAGAATCAGCTCGTAAAAATTGCCCTTATTGTGTTTTTATTTATTGGTTTATCTGCTTGCACAGCCAAGAAGAAAAAAAAGAAATGCAACACCTGCCCAACATTTGAGTATGTTGCTTCTGAAAATTAATTACGAATTTTCGATTATAAATAATTCATAATTCGTAATTAATAACTCGTAATTCTATTAGTTTTGTAAAAACTAATAGAGCCTTGTCAAAATCAAACTTCATAGATTACGTAAAAATTTGTTGCCGTTCGGGAAAGGGAGGAGCAGGAAGTGCACATTTTTATCGAGATAAAATTACGGCAAAAGGTGGGCCAGATGGAGGAGATGGCGGACGAGGTGGTCACGTTATTTTAAGAGGAAGTAGTCAGCTTTGGACTTTGTTACATTTGAAGTTTCAACGACACGTAATTGCAGGGCATGGAGATGTTGGTAGGGGTCAACACATGACAGGTTCTGAAGGAGAAGATAAAATTGTTGAGGTGCCTTTGGGTACTTTGGTAAAAGATGCCGAAACTGAAAAAGTGTTATTTGAAATAACAGAAGATGGTCAAGAGGTGATTTTGACCAAAGGCGGAAAAGGCGGAAGAGGGAATGATCATTTTAAATCTTCAACGAATCAAGCACCAAGATACGCTCAACCTGGAGAACCTGGAAAAGAAGAGTGGAAAATTCTTGAGTTAAAAGTTTTGGCTGATGTGGGGTTGGTTGGTTTTCCTAATGCAGGAAAATCTACTCTGTTGTCGGTGGTATCTGCGGCAAAACCTGAGATAGCTGATTATCCTTTTACAACTTTAGTTCCCAATCTTGGAATGGTGAAATATAGAGGGCATAAGTCTTTTGTAATGGCAGATATTCCCGGAATTATTGAAGGGGCAAACGAAGGAAAGGGGCTTGGACATAGGTTTTTAAGACATATTGAACGAAATGCGTTGTTACTTTTTATGGTTCCGGCTGATAGCGATGATATTAAAAAAGAATTTGAGATTTTACTCAAAGAAGTAGGAACTTATAACCCCGAATTATTAGACAAAGACAGAATTTTGGCAATTACAAAATCTGACATGTTGGACGAAGAATTGATGGAGGAAATGAGACAAGAATTACCTGAGGGTATTGAAACTCTTTTTATATCTTCAGTTGCTCAACAAGGGATTACAGAATTGAAAGATTTGTTGTGGAAGTATATTAGTGAGGACAGTTCTCAGTAGGCAGTTTTCAGTACAAACGAATCAAAATATATTAAGAGCTAACAAAACCATAATTCTGGATTCTATAATTCTAACATTCTAAAAAGAAAAATGAAAAAAGCTTACTACCTCTCAACATGCGATACGTGTAAACGAATCTTGAAAGAATTAAATCTTTCCAATGATTGGAGATTACAAGATATCAAAAAGGAAAAGATAACTCTATCACAACTTGAGGAAATGAGAGCCTTAACAGATAGTTATGAGAGTTTGTTAAATAAACGAGCTCGAAAATTATCAGAATTCAAAGGACAGGAATTGAGCGAAGAAAAATTGAAATCAATGATTTTGGAAGAATACACATTTCTTAAAAGACCAGTGTTTATTCTGGATAATAAAATTTTTATCGGGAATGCAAAAAAGACAATTGAAATCCTTAAAAATAAGCTAAGTGCCTAAAAATTTACTTGCACATTTAGCTTTGTTGGCTGTAAATCTGATTTACGGGAGCAGTCATTTTATTGCTAAAGAAGTAATGCCAGACTACCTAAAGCCCAACACATTTATTTTGTTGCGGGTATTTGGAGCAACACTGATGTTCTGGGGTTTACGTTATTTTATTCGAGAAAAAGTAGACAGAAAAGACTTATGGAGAATCGCTTTGGTTGGCTTTTTTGGAGTCGCATTGAATCAATTATTATTCTTCCAAGGATTGAGTATTACCTCACCCATTGACTCCGCCATCATTATGGTTACTTCACCCGTAATTGTAACGTTACTTTCTCTGATTATTCTTAAAACTAAATTAACTTCTAATAAAATAGTGGGTATTTCTTTGGGCTTAATTGGTGCTATCTGTTTGATTTATTTAAGTGGAAACAGCAATACAGGTTCCTCTATGAAAGGAAATCTCTTTATTATGGCAAATGCAACGAGTTACTCCTTGTATTTGGTGTTAGTGAAGCCGTTATTGGCTAAATACAAGCCGTTAACCGTAATTACATACATGTTTACTTTTGCTTTTTTTGTAGTTCTTCCTTTCGGTATTTCTGATGTGAAAGATTTCAGTTGGGATTTTCCAGCGGTGGTGTTATTGTCAATCGGATTTATTATTTTATTCACCACTTTTTGTACTTATCTATTCAATATTTTTGCGGTGCAAAAATTATCTCCAACCATAGCCAGTAGTTATATTTATTTGCAACCTGTTTTTGCTATGCTCATGGGATTCGGAATAAGTTTAGTAAATACGGAAAGCAATTATGCTGCGGCTATTACTTTGCCAAAAGTAGGTTGTACTCTACTTATTTTTATTGGAGTTTATTTGACGAGTAGGAATAAGAAGATAGCTTAATTTTATGTCATTCCTGCGAAGGCAGGAATCTATTGGCGAGAATCAGCCTGATGAATAAGATTCCTGCCTTCGCAGGAATGACAGTGATTTCCTATTTATAATTCCCAAAATTAAGGCTACCTTTGCAACAACAAAACCAACAACCATGATTCAATCAATGACAGGTTACGGGAAAACTACCGGGACTTACAACGATAAAAAAATAAGCATCGAAATCAAATCGCTGAACAGTAAGTATTTTGATTTGAACATGCGAATGCCAGGTTTTTATAGGGAGAATGAACTGACCTTGAATAAGAAACTTTCGAAGCTAATTGGAAGAGGAAAAGTAGATTTTGGAATTTATGTGGAGTTACCTCCAAAAAGTAATTCTGCTAAGGTAAATCACGAAGTGGTAACTACTTATTTCAATGATTTAAAATCACTTTCGGGCTCTTTGGGAGTGGATAATGATGCTAAGTTGATGGAATTGGCAATGAAAATGCCAGAGGTTTATAGCCAAGAAAAAGAAGAGCTTGATCCCGAAGAATGGAAAGCAGTAGAAGGAATGATTGAAGAAGCAGTAAAGAATTTTGAGGAGTTCAGAAAAAGAGAAGGAGAAGCGCTACACAAAGAATTTACAGGAAACATAAACCGAATTAGCGAATTGCTGAAAGAAGTGGAGAAATACGAAGGAGAGCGCATAGAAACTGTAAAAGCAAGGTTAAAATCCAATTTAGCAGAAAAACTGGATAACCCGCAATTTGACCAGAATCGATTTGAGCAAGAATTGATTTATTTTATTGAAAAATATGACGTTACGGAAGAGAAAGTAAGACTTTCGGGTCATTTGGAATATTTTATTGACATCATGAACAACCCAGAATCACAAGGAAAAAAATTAGGGTTTGTAGCTCAAGAAATAGGAAGGGAAGTAAACACTTTAGGTTCAAAAGCCAACCACCAAGAGATTCAAAAAATTGTGGTGGAAATGAAAGATCAGTTAGAGAAGATTAAAGAGCAAGTTTTGAATACGCTTTAATTAATATTCGATAAATTAAATCTATAGTTGAGACCTATTCCTGCCTGAATTAAACTCGGATATGGAAGCATATCTTGATGTATTCTTATGCCGCCTATTAAATGCAGTTTTAGCTTTGATGCTAATTTGAACTTGAAAAACATTGAGCCTCCGATATATTTGTTTGGATAATTAGAGTTGAAGTCATAAAATCTTTCAAAAGGACTTTCAATGTAAGTATATCTTGTATGCAACTTTCCCAGATCTAATGTTAAACCAAAATTTTGATTAAATATTAAAGAGACGTTCAAATATTTTTTATTGTAAAAGCCTCTTGCATGTTCTAAAGAATAATATGAACCACTTCCGGGAAAACTATACCATTCAAATTTTCCATTTCCTGTTCCTATTTCTGCCTCAATGGTAATGTTTTCAATGTTTATATAGCCTCCCAATCCATAAGTATATGAATTATGATGCCCCCAATCAAAATCAATAGTATTATTTAATAATCCATGTACAAAAACACCTTTAATCGGAGAATAGGCTAAAGATAAATTATAACCAGATGAGCCTAAACTTCCAGAGGTTGAAATTTGATTTCCATTATCAAAATTCTTTGGAGGAGTTATAGAAGAATTATGAACCGTAGAACAACCGTAAAGCCCTAAAATGCTTATTAATGTTATGGCATAAATTCTCATATTTATTTTTATTAAATATAAGGAAAATATTTTGCACCTAAATTTTCTTACATCCTAATATTCAAAACCTCCGCCTCCAACTCAGCTTTAATCGTACTATCCGCAGAACTGAGTGGAAGTCTTGCTGGTGCCATCAAATTAGGGTTTTCAAAAGGATTTGATATTAAATCAAAAAGAGCTTCCGAACCATCATTAAACCTGATGTATTTGTGTGTTGCATTTCTGATGGCATAATCTGTATTTGAATTTGAAGAATTTCCTTGTTCCGAATAGTTGTAATTTTTAATCGTGTATCCAGTTTCATTAAATGTTCTTCTAAAACTTTTGCTATCGTTAACTTCTGTAGTTCCAGTTCCAGCTATATCTGCTATTGTAGCAAACAGGTCAACTGTCCCTGCAAAAGCATCATCAGTTTGATTCATTCGACTCACTCCGTTTCCAGAAACAATCATAGGGACATTAATTCCTCCTTGATACACCGAACCTTTTGCTCTACGTGTGTTATATTGTTGCACAACCTGACCAGGTGATCCATTATCTCCAATAAATATAATAGTTGTATTGTCTCTTTCTTCTTGCGACATTGAATTTAAGAACCTACCTATTTCATGATCCATGGCTTCTATCATAGCCATATAATAGGGCAATGGGTTGGCAGCAATACTTGCGGCATCAGTTGGCAATACTCCTTGTGAATGGAGACTATCTGGAGGTAAATGAAAAGGGGTGTGAGGTGCGGTGTAGGCAAGCCATAAAAACCAAGGTTCGGTTTGAGCCGCTCTCCAATCAATAGCTAAATCTGTAATTTTTGAAGTAATATAATCTGTATTGGTGGTTGAAACTCCATTTTTAACTAACCTCCAATTTGTATAAGAAGTAGCAGCACCTGAAATTAATCCAGCGTAATATCCCACTCCCATATCCGTTGGATGATTGGCGTTGGTTGATAAATGCCATTTTCCTATTACAGCATTACTGTATGAGCTTCCAATATAGCTCTGCAAGGAGGTTTCTGTAGTTGGAAGAACATCCCCAACTTGAAGAACTCCAGTTCTAAATCCATGTTTACCAGTTAAGATGCTGGAACGGGTTGGAGTGCAAACAGGATAGGACCAAAAGTTGTTGTATCGAACTCCGGTGTTAATCATATTTTGAATATTGGGCACGTTAGGTTTTACAGAACCAATTGAATAACCTGGGCAAGCATCCAATCCAAAATCATCAGCAATGATTAATAGAATGTTTGGTTTAGCTGAGGCGGTAACTTCCCCACAATCAATGGGAAGTTCTGTATCTTTTTTGCAAGTGGCAAATAAACAGATTAGGATAGATGAAAAGATAATTTGTTTCATAAAAAATACTCGTTTTAAAATATGAGGGTCATTAATAAATGAACAATTAATACAACTTAGTTCCTTTGAAACAACCGATTGTATAGGGAAAATCATAGGTCCAGTGATAATGATAAATGTTTAGCATTGCTCCATCCCACATCACGGGATGAGTGTGTCCATGGCATTCGTCCAAATCATCAGAGGTTAATAATTCTCCAGTTTCTCCGTAAGGACCAAAAATCCCAAATCCATCCATCATATAGCCCATTAGACCTGAATGTCCTGAAGTGTGCGCATGAACATGATCTTGTAAGTCATCTGCCATGTAGTGATAATGATATCTTTCGGTTCCATCTGTATGTCCCCCAAATCTATCCAGCATTTCATGAGCTGCAGCATCATTTCCAAGTGTAGAAGCTCCATGATAAATTGCGCTTCCAGTAAGAGCAATTCCCGAAGGTCCAAAAGTAACACAGCTTGCACTTGTTGCAACTTGAGGATTTACTGGGAATACATATCGGATGTTGTGTGTATCAATAATATTTGGGTTTCTATCGTATTGATAAGCTACACTTGCAGGATCAATTGGAAAAACACCAGTAGGATGATCGGGCAAAGCATTTCCAGTAATTATTCTATTCCCCATTCCATCTAATGTTATTGTGAAGTCACTTATCCAAGTGACATTTCCATCCACAATTGGTTTTCTTTCGTAATCCCAAGTTCCATCAGAGTTAGTCCAATCACTTGCATCTGAATTCCCTGCACCAGAAGTAGGAAGCCCACATAACCATAAGTGTTTTAGCTGAGGACCCGTGTCACCTCGGTCTCTCCTTAGCACCAGAGGACCACCAAAAGAAAGATGAGTTCTGTCTACTTGATTAGTTGCAGCGGGAGTGCATTCTGAATCATCTGTATTGTCGTCTTTCTTACAATTTGAAGTTGTGAAGATTAATCCAAGGCAAAGGAGTAATAAATTTAAGTTGTGTATAGTTTTCATAGTAGTTCGTTTTCTTCTTAGACCAATCAAACTTAAAAAGGTTTAATCTGTTCAAAACAAGATTCATTGAAGTTATGAAAAGTTAGACTACTTCTAATTGAAAATCCTTCTTATAAAGAATTCAAAAACTTTTCAGCTGTTTCCAGATGTCCATTTCTCCTTTCAGGAGATTGATTGTCAAAATTTCGAACTAACATTCCCAATCTTGGATTTTTCACAAAAAAGTCGCGATGGATATGCATAAACCTCCAGAATAATCCATCCCAAATGGGTTGCCATTCACCTCCTTTTTTGTAGTTGCTCATTTTTAAAAGGTAATTACTGCCGCTTATATAGGGTTTGGTGGCAAAGAATCCACCATCTGCAAATTGACTCATTCCATATACATTGGGGACCATCACCCAATCATACGAATCAATAAATAATTCCATAAACCATTGATAAACTTCATCAGGATCAAATTCGCACAGTAACATAAAGTTCCCCAAAACCATCAGTCGCTCTATGTGATGGCAATAGCCTGTCTTTAATACTTTTTTATGGTATCGTCCAATGGGGTTATTCCGGTTGTCCCATCATAAAAAGAAGCAGGAATTTTTCGGGTAAAACCCCAGTAGTTTTTAATTCTGGAATCTCTTCCTTTGGCTTGATACAATCCTCTGATAAACTCTCTCCAACCCATTATTTGCCTCACAAACCCTTCTAAAGAGTTGAGCGGCACATTGTTTTTCTTTGCAAACTCAATGGCTCTATCCAAAATATAACCAGGTGCGATAAAACCCACATTGAGCATGGGTGTGAGCATGCTGTGATTTAAGAAAATCTCTTCTTTTACGATGGCATCTTCATACGTGCCAAACTCGTGAAAACGAGTTTCCAAAAATTGATTGAGCCACGTTTCTGTTTGCTCAAAAGTAACAGGATAATAGGTTTCGTTATTCAGCTCCCCCAAGTTATCTGCAAAGTGTTTTTCGACATTTTCTTTGGCTTCTTTATGCCAGTTTGTTGCTTCGGCAAAGTGAATGGGAGGTGGGGTTTTTTTAGCTGGATATTTTTTTCGGTTATCCGAATCGTAGGTCAATTTTCCGCCTTCTGGTTTTCCTTCGTTATCCATCAAAATATTCAGTCTTGCCCGTTCACTTTTATAAAAACTGGTTTGAAAAAACTTCTTTTTGGTAGGTTTGAAGAAGGTACCTAAGTCATCTTGGGAGTTAATGAACAATAAACTTTCTAACTCATTTTTCTCGATTTTGTTTGCTTTTAGTCCTTCATTCAATCGTTTTTCGAGGTTGTAATCTGTTGGGTTTCGAAAAGTTATTTTGGTGATTCCCTTTTTTGCCAATTCTGGAACTAATTTGCGGATATCTGAAATACTTTCTTGGGCTTCAATATAGTTTACCTCAAATCCTTTTTCTTTTAAATAATTCTCATAAAACTTCATGGTCGCTCGGTGAAAAGCGATTTTCTGTTTATGAAATTTATATTGGCTGAAAAACAAGTGTTCTTCTACTAAATAGACTTTGGAATTCTTATCCAATTCAGCAGTTTCTGGATGGAGTTGGTGAGGGAAAATTAAGGTTGCCTGGGTCATGTTAAATTTAGTAATTAGTTCTTAGTGAATAGTAATTAGTTTTATTATTCTCGTTTTATCTTTCTGATGTCTTCGTAGCTGATTATCCTACAATCCGTCTATTAGAAAAGAAAGACTGTACTTTTTGCGAGAATTTTGGATAGCTTTTTCCGATTTTTATCTAAAAGAATTTTTGTTTATTCTGCATTTTTCGCTACAGTATTTTACTTCTTCCCAAACTCTTTCCCATTTTTTTCTCCAAGTAAATGGGCGTTCACATACAATACAGATTTTGGTTGGAAGGTGTTGTTTTTTCAATTTTATTTGTTTGTGAATTCAGGAACTTCGTTCGATCTTACATAAGGAAATGATGTAATTTTTTTTAAACTATAGTAGGAATTCAATCCTGAAATTCCTGCAACTTGAGCTTTCTCTAAATCTATGTATCCCTTTTCATTCATCGCTTCATCCGGAATGATTAAATGTTCTACTTCCCCAATAACCAAGATCGTCCCATTGCGCTCAATGGGAATACTTTCACAATATTTCATACCAATCTTAACATTACTCTCCTTTACGAAAGGTGCTTTAAAATTGAACAAATATTCCTCTGTTAAACCACATCTGTCAAATTCCGAAATTTCTCGGTCAAATTTTGCTGAGGTGTAATGGGCGTTTTTAATAAAATTCTCATTAACATGATTGATGGTGTATTTCCCATTAACCAAAATATTTTCATAGGTATTTCTTGGTACTTCGCCAGTGGGTCTCACAATTAAACCTATCAATGCAGGGTTGCTCCCCAAATGTACTATTGAGCTGAAAATTGCAACATTAGGTGATTTATCTTTAGATACAGTTCCAACTAAATTAGCAGGCTTTATTCCTGTAATTGAGTTTATTATGTTAAGCCTTTTTACACTTCCTAAGTCTTGTAAATCTTTTTTATTTAAATGCATAGTTTTATTTATTCTATATTCTTTTTTCAAATAACACACCCCTTTATCCCCTCTCAAGAGGGGAGATTCTTTGGGTAGGATTCTTAGTGAAATATTCTTCTTGAGATTCTGAATCAAGTTCAGAATGACAGATGGATAGAAATTTTAAAAAGAAAAAAAACTAATTACTCTTTACCAATCACTCTTTACTAAAAAATTACCCTTCCTTAGCTGCCAAATATCTTTCTGCATCTAGTGCTGCCATACATCCTGTACCTGCAGCAGTAATTGCCTGACGGTAAGTTTTATCAGCT
>JBMYYT010000054.1:0-11910 GCA_049609665.1 Flavobacteriales bacterium
CTGGCTATAAAAGCCTATCCAAGAGCGTTTAATCTTTACGATAGTTATGGGGAAATTCTTCTTAATCTGGGAGATACTGTGAATGCCATTAAAAACTATAAAAGATCAATAGAACTTAATCCGAAGAATAATCATGGGATTGAAATGCTAAAGAAAATAACAACAAACACTTTAAAAATAGAAAAACCAAATTTCAACATTCTTAATACTGACAGTACTTGGGGACAAGAGATTTTCATTTTCCCTATCCACTTTGCACCTGAAATTAAGCATGAAGGATTTGAGGATATTCGATTTGCTCCAGGCTGGGCAAAACGAGACAGTGTTGATTTCTGGACTTATGTTTTTGCTTGGAGTATCAAACAAAATTCCGAAATTACTAGTCAAACCCTGGAAAATGAGCTGAAACTCTACTTCGATGGATTAATGAAAGTCGTGAACGATGACAAAGATTTTATTGTTCCCAAAACTATAGTTGAGATAGTCAAAATCAAAGAAAAATTCTACTCAGGTAAAATGATGATTTACGATGGGTTTACCACCAAAGACAGTTTAGTTTTGAATGTTAACATTGAACATTTTTTATCTGAAAAAGAGAATAAATCAATTTTGGTTTTTAGATTTTCTCCCAAAAATTTCAATCATAATATATGGAAAGAATTATACAAAATCTCAATTAACGTTGGTATTAAAAGGCATTACAAATAATTGATAAACAGATTTTATAGTGTTATAAATTAAAGTAAAACATCAAACTTTCCTTTACTTCTTTTTCACCTAAAAAGTGATTAATACTGGAATCTCCTATTCCATTTATAAGAGTGAAATTAAGTTTGCCATCTACATTCTTTTTATCGGCCTTTAGTTCGTTAATCAAAGGTTCAATCATTTTTTCTTTCAATTCAATTTTATTGAAAAATGAGAACACCATTTCAATTACTTCTTTCAGTTCTTCTTCTGTGATTAGATTTTCTGTAAGTGATAAATAACTCTCGCAAACCATACCTGCGGCAATAGCTTCACCATGCAATACTTCTCCCATAAAATACGACTCAATCGCATGCCCCACCGAGTGTCCAAAATTAAGTTTTTTCCTCTCTCCAGATTCTTTAAAATCATTGAGGATGTAACCTTCTTTGATTTTAACGCAAGTTGAAATTATAGAATCTAAGTTCTGAATCAGGTTTTCTTTGTCTTTTAGCAACTCAAACAAGGCTTTGTCCGCAATCAATCCGTATTTTATTACTTCTCCCAAACCAGAAAGTAATTCACGCTCAGGAAGGGTTCTTAAAAATTGAGAATCAATAAATGTAAATAACGGATGAGCAAAAGTCCCCACCTGATTTTTGGAATATTCCAAATTAATTCCCGTTTTCCCTCCAAAAGCTGCATCTACTTGCCCTAATAATGTGGTGGGAATATGAATAAAATCAATTCCTCGTTTGAAAGTGGAAGCCACAAAACCACCAATATCTGTTACGACTCCACCTCCTAAATTAATGAGTAGCGATTTTCGGTCTGCTCCGGTTTCCAACAAAGAATTCCAAAGCAACTGACAAATTTCCAACGTTTTAAACTCTTCTCCTGGGTCCAACACCAATAAGTTCGCAACTTCCAGAAATGGATTGGTATCCAGCAACAGAGGATAACAATGCTCTCTTGTATTTTCATCCGTCAACACGTAGATATTAGTCCAGGTCTTATTTTGAGCGGTTATTACTTTTTCAAAGTTTGAGATTGAATCTATGTGGTAGGTTGGATTTGTCATATGTTTATCCTGGGGTTCCAAAATTTCTAACTTTCCAAAAAAGTTCATTTTCAATTTTTACATTTCTCATAAAAGTTGAATCAAAGAAAATCAATTGTTTAATTAAAATAGTTGTTCTTGGTAATTTATTGCCATAATAGTTATCAATATTACTTTCTGCGATTATCAATTGTCCAGAAGTTGCTACAATCTTTTTTAATGGTTCTGGTGTATTAACAATCCTTATGTCTGTGCAATAATTTGTTAAATTAGCTTCACCCTTTTTAAAAATTTGAAGTTCTGCATAAACTTCTTTCGTCAGTGTATCGTAATGCTTACAATGATTTAATTTTAATTTAGTTTTATAATGAATCATAAGAACCTTATCATCATTTAACACCTTATAAAAGCACCGATTTTGACAACCAACAACATTCTGGACTTGATTTGAATCAATTGATGCAAAACATCTTAAAAATGACTTTTGATATGAATTATCGACTTCCTCTCCTTCAATTTTTTCAATATGATTGCTACTGGTTAATTGTTCTTCTCCAATAAAAATATCGCTAACACTTGTTTCAACTCTACATTGAATTGCAAAAGTGAATATTAATATTGCGACTAAAAATCTCATAATTCTAAAAACTTAAAACATCCTGCATCGAATAAATTCCATCTTTGTTTTTTGCAATCCATTCTGCAGCCAAGAGAGCACCGCTTGCAAAACCACTTCTGCTATGAGCTGTGTGTTTAATTTCAATTTCATCAACCTCCGATTTGTAATACACCGAATGAGTACCAGGTACTTTGTCTATTCGTTTTGAGATGATTTCTAATTCATTTTCTTTATCAGAATTTTCATTTATCCAACTCTCTTTCAAGGAGTTATTTTCAATGATTTGTTCCGCTATTGAAATACCTGTGCCACTGGGCGAATCCAACTTTTGTGTATGGTGAATTTCTTCTACTTCTACTTTATAATCTGGATAGTTGTTCATCAATTGAGCCAATTGTGTATTGAGTTTAAAAAATAAATTTACCCCAATACTGAAATTAGTAGCGTAGAGCAAAGTCTGATTTCGAGCTACACAAATCGTTTCAATTTCATCCAGATAATCGTACCAACCTGTTGTGCCAACAACAACAGGTACATTGGCATCAAAGCATTTCTTAATGTTAGAAACCGCAAACTCTGGGCGGCTAAATTCAATAGCTACATCAATTCCAAGTAATTCGGCAGGAGAGAATTCCGCATTTTCAGAAGTTACTCTCAATCCTATTTCATGGCCTTTTTCAAGAGCTATCTTTTCAATCTCTTTACCCATTTTTCCGTATCCTAATAAGGCTATTTTCATACTCTTAAATTTTATCCGTTCACAATTATAATAAACCAATCAAACCATTTGTTAATTAATATGTTGTAATTTCAATAAATTTGATTCAATTAGTTAAAGATATTCCTATTTTTATAAAAAGAAGTCGTTTAAAGTTAAATTCTAAGAATAAATATGAACAAAGTAAAATTCCTTCCCTACCTTATTTTTATCGTTGTTTTTGCAAATTGTAACTCAGTTAAGAAATACAATAAAACAGTAAATTCAAAGCACTCAGTAAAGGAACTGCATCAGGATATCGATTTTGCTTTCAAAAAAATAAATAGACTTCATCCAAGTTTGCATTGGTTTATTACCAAAGAACAACTGCAGCACAAAATTGATAGTGTTAAAAATTCAATCACTGAACCGATGACCAGCAAGGAGTTTTATTTTGTGATGTCTCCTTTGATTTCAGAAATAAGACAAGGTCACAATGCTGTTATGTATCCCGGAGACAGAATGGAGAAGGATGAATATGAAAAGAAATACAAGGATACTAAAAATGATTTTTATAAACTTGAGTTTGAAAGTATTGAGGATAAGGTTATTATTGGTGAAATTTATGATTCTACAAAAGGATTATTATATGCGGAGCTATTAAAGATTGACACTTTTGAAGTTCAAGAATTATTGGATAAATACAATTACTTGAGATCAAGTGATGGATTTAACACCACTTTTTACGAAAGAAGAGGCGGGCTATTTCTGAAATCCTATTACCGAATTGAAAACCCAAGAATGGATTCAGTAACCTTGACTCTTAAACAAAATGGGATAATCTTTGACACTACTTTTTATAGAGTAAAAGATACTGCAAAAATCAACCAAAGAAAAAGAGAGAAAGAAAAAGATAAATCTAAAGAAATTGATGAGGACTTAACTAAAGAGGAAATTCAAAAACGACTTAGAAAGAAGAAAAAAGAAGACAAGGAAAAAGTAAAAAAAGGATACAGTGAGTTTACTAAGCAATATACCCGTGATTATAAATTCATGAAAGATTCTTCGGTTGGATACCTTAAGATCAGAGGATTTATGGGTGGGCCGTACGAAGGATTATACGATGAGTTTTTTGAAGAATTAGACTCAGCGAGAACTGAGACACTTATTATAGATTTAAGAGATAATTTAGGAGGAAGACTTGCCGAAATTCATTATTTGATGAAATATTTGGCTAAAGAAAAATTCACTTCCATTCAACCTATGGAGAGTAAAACTGCAACACCGAGAACAAATGCACTTTGGAGTTCAAACAACGGACCATTACTCATATTGATAAAAAGTATTTTCACCCCATTTATGTATGGCTATGAAAGGGCAACTTCAAAAAAGAAAAATGGAATTTATTATCACAATATGGGCTCAACGAAGCCCGGAGAACCTTTCGAGAATAATTTTAAAGGAAATATTTATGTGATTGTAAATGGAAATTCGTTTTCCGCATCTTCTATTCTATCCACCAACTTGCAAGGCTCGGAAAGAGCGACAATTGTGGGAGAAGAAACTGGCGGAACTTACAATGGAACTGTTGCGGGGATGTTTAAACCAGTTAAATTACCGAATACAAAAATAATGATGCAGTTTGGTTTAGGAATGATTAGAGCTCCCTACACGGAAGATCCAGATGGGTTTGGAGTAATTCCTGATTATACTATTTTACCTACTATTGACCACCGCAAAAAAGGAATTGACACAGAATTAGAGTGGATTCTTAAAAAAGTAAAAGAAGATAAAGCTAAAGCCGAATTGGAGGAGAAAAACAAAGAGGAAGAAGTGGATGAGGAGATTGAAGAGGTGGAGGAAGATGAGAATATAGAGAAATGAAAAATGCTACAGTATCTCTCTTAGTAATTATTATTTCGATAATTACCTTGTCCTGTAAACCTCCTGTAGTTAATAATTCTGAATCAATTAAAAACATATTCAATTTATCGAGTTTTAGAATCGAAATAGAGAATAGTGGATGTTTTAATAAAAGTAGGCATACATTCACCGCAACCAAAAGGAAAAATGGATATAATATAAAATCCAACGAAACGGAAAAAAGTAAATTGATTCCATTCCTAAAAATGGATTCTTTAAAAGATTTCTTAGTCACTCGAAAACTTAATAAACCATTATGTAAGTGTTCAACAATGGAATACATAAAATTAAGTAATAATGAATATTCTGTTGATTATTCCAATAGGTGTTGTTCGGGTAAAGAAGCTACATTTATAAATGACTTTTTAGGCTATTATGAATTATCAAGCCAGGATTAAATCTACCTAAACCTAAACCTCAAATTAATTCCAGCAGAGCCACCAATTTGTCTATTCCAATCTGAAAAAGGAGTAACAGTCATTGATAGATTTTTATCTACATTAAAATTAAAAAGATGCGCATCTACATTGGCATCAATGATATTGAGAGCATAAGCTACTCCTGTGAAAATAAACATATTATCTCGCCATTTTCTGCTGAAATTGGAATACTCTAACAACTGACTATCGTTATAAAACTTAAATTCATCGTTACAAATTCGTCCAAAATTATTTCTGTCAATCAGTTCATCACGAGCTTCTTTAAAATCTCTGTTATTAATTAAAGCTGCGGTTAAACATCCTCCAATTGCGGCATAAACTAACGGAATTTTCCAATATTTTTTATTGTAGGCTTGTCCCAGTCCAGGCAAAACAGCCGAATAAATAGTTGCTTTCCTTGGAGAATGAGTAGTGTCAGATTTGAAGATTCCTTTGTCTTGGGCTACACCATTAAATAAAACAAAAAAGCTCACTGCAAGTAAAAGAAAGCTTTTAAAGCTCATTTGAATCTTATTAATAATATATTTTTTCTCAGTCATTTAACACCCTATTCTGTCATTCCCTTGAAAAAAGGAATCTATTTTTCCAAAGAGTCATAAAGATTCCAGCCTTCGCAGGAATGACAACACTTTTTAGATTTATACCAATTAAAAAAATAGATACTTATTGAAGTAAATCTAATATTTTTCTTAAATGATCGTGATCTTTAAAAGGAATGGAAATTTTTCCGTTTCCTTTGTTTGTTTTTGAAATAGCAATTTTTGATTCGAATTGCTTTGACAAATCATCTCTCATTTTTTGCTCTTCGTAAGATAACGCATACCTTGGCTTACTTATTTTGGCAGATGAACTTTCATTCATCATTCTTACCAACTCTTCAGTTTTACGAACAGAAAGCGCATTATCAATTACTTTTCTGTAGGTTTTAATTAATGTTGATTCGTTGTCAATTCCTAATAACGCTCTTGCGTGTCCCATTGTTATGGTTTTGCTTGATAACGCCAATTGAACCACATCCGGAAGTTTTAATAATCTTAAAAAATTGGTAACCGTAGATCTGTTTTTACTCACCTTCTCCCCTAACTCCTCTTGTGTAATTTCACATTCATCAATTAATCTTTGGAAACTTATAGCGACTTCCATCGGATTTAAATCCTGACGTTGGATGTTTTCAACAATCGCCATTTCCAGCATAGATTGATCATTCGCAACTCTCACGTAAGCTGGAACTTCGGTCAATCCTATAATTTGAGAAGCTCTAAATCTTCTTTCTCCAGATATAAGTTGATATTTTCCTCTTCCTAACTTTCTTACAGTTATAGGCTGAATAATTCCGTGTTCCTTAATCGAATTGGCCAAATCCACTAATGCTTCCTTTTCAAACTCTGTTCGAGGTTGAAATGGGTTGGCCTCAATATCATCCACTTGTATATGAGAAACAGCGCCTACACTGGCAGTTCTCACTTCAGGGTCAGTTGATGTAATATCTGCATCCACATCCGATAGCAATGCTCCTAATCCTTTTCCTAATCCGCTTTTCTTCTTTGCCATTAGTTTATAATCTTATCTTCTGCTTTAATATTGGTAAGGTCATTCTTTTGAAGAACCTCCTTAGCCAAATTCAAATAATTAATTGCTCCTTTGCTCGAAGCATCCATCATAATAACGGACTCACCAAAACTTGGTGCTTCTCCTAATTTAGTATTCCTATGAATTATCGTATCAAATACGATTTGTTGGAAATGAGTTTTCACCTCTTCAACTACTTGATTAGAAAGATTTAACCTTGTGTCATACATGGTTAACAATATCCCTTCAATCTCAAGCTGTTTGTTTAGCTTGTTCTGAACTATTTTTATGGTATTCAACAATTTACCTAAACCTTCAAGTGCAAAATACTCACATTGAACAGGAATAATAACTGAATCAGCAGCTACCAATGAATTAATTGTAATTAATCCTAAAGAGGGAGAACAATCAATCACAATAAAATCATAATCCTCTCTTACTTTATCCAAGGCTGATTTAAGCATATACTCCCTGTTCGGAAGATTAATCATTTCGATTTCAGCACCTACCAAATCAATATTTGAAGGAAGAATATCCACAAAAGGAGTTTCAGTTTTTAGAATTATATCCTTGGGTTCAACCTCATTGATAAAACAATCGTATATACTTGCTTTTACATTTTTTGGGTCGTGCCCAAGTCCTGATGTAGAATTTGCCTGTGGATCAGAATCAACAATCAAAACTTTTCGTTCCAATACACCTAAACTTGCAGCTAAGTTGATTGCGGTCGTTGTTTTTCCAACTCCGCCTTTTTGATTTGCTATTGCAATTATTTTTGCCATAAATTATATTAACTCTTTTTCTTCTCCAATATTAAAAACCTCGAATCTAAACTCTTCAAATTCTTTCTTTGCTTCCTCAATATCCACTTCAATCGGAGGAAAAGTATTGTAATGCATTGGAATTACACTGTCAGCATTTAGTAAATAACCTGCCTCTACAGCGTCATTAACTCCCATTGTAAACAAATCTCCGATTGGTAAAAATGCAAAATCAACAAAACCAAATTCATCTTGGATGAGCTCCATATCCTTGTGCAAGGCTGTGTCTCCAGCAAAGTAAGCTACTTTATCTACATCATCTTCTTGGTAAACAAAAACAAATCCTGCTGCCAAACCTCCATAACTGCCATCTGGCATTGAGCTCGAGTGCATAGCCGAAACCATTTTAATTGCACAATTTGGCGTTTGGTAAGCTCCGCCAATATTCATTCCTACTCCATCTTTAATTCCAGTATCGGCAAACCAATTCACTATTTCAAAATTGGAGATTAATTTTGCCCCAGTGTTTTTAATGATTGTCTCTGCATCAGCCACATGATCCTCATGCCCATGAGACATTAACACGTAATCGGCTTTAATCTCGGCAATATCAATATCATACGCCAAAGGATTTGGAGATATAAAAGGATCCAATAAAAAGGTAGTTCCTTCTATTTGAATTGAAAAACAGCTATGTCCAAAGTAGGTTACTTTCATTTTTTAAATTTCCTATAAATATAGGGATTAATCTCTCTCTTATAAGAGCTAATTATTAACAATGTTTTGACAATGCAAAGTCAATAAATTCTTTCTAAAAATTAATTCATTCTAACTAAATCAAAATCTTTATATCCTAAAATGAATACATTTTTATTCTCAAAACCACTGTTCAAATCTGTTCGTTTAAGAATATAATTAGACTGGATTAAAGGCAGCTTAATTTTATCATAGTGATCTGTATATCCTCTTCCAAAATTAATAAGAGCTAAACCGTGATACATTGCTGCATCAAACCCTATAAAGGCATATCTATTGGGCTCTGTACCAAATCTTGCTCTGTAGTTTTTTATAAAGTTCTTAACCGTATCACTCTTATAATCAATAAATGAGGATGATGTAACGTGTAAATTATACTTCAATTTTAACTCTGTATCAATGTCATTAAACCCCATGAAATTTTCTAATCCGTATACCTCAACTTCATAGCCTTTCATTCTACTTCGCACCATTGTAATATTGAGTTGTGTAAAAAATGCTGTTGCCATTCCCTTTGAGAGAATAGGTAAAATAATAATATTCTTTTTTCCTTTTACAAGTTTAGCATCAAAACCTTTCATTGAAGAAAAAGAAGTCATATTGAATTTGGAGGCCTTACTTCTATAATTGTCAGTTTTTCCAGAGATAGCATTGTTGTAAGTGTCAGAAAAAAGAGTTGTTAAGTACTTTTCCTTTTTAGATTGACCTGAAACACAAATTACGTTTTGAGTATTTTTATTTTCCGCAATGTAGGAGGCTAAATAAGTAACTTGTGTTGGCAATGAAGCATTTAACATGGTTACATTCTTATTTTCAAACATTATTCTATTCGGAACGTTTATCGGACTTATAGCTTGTACACCATTTGATTGAGAGAAATTAGCAACCTCTTTGTAAGGTTTTTCTAAAAAAGGACCAATAATCAAATCTGTTTCTTTCAATTCATTGGTTCTTAAATGTTTTCTGACTTCAGCAGTATCGTTTTCTGTGTCATAAACTTGTAAGTTAAAAGAAACTCCTGTTTGTGTAATAGAATCCATTGCCATCAGAACACCTTGATAAAAATGTGTTGATCTTTCCGTATCAGAATTAATTCTTTTTGGTTTATTCGGTTCAATTTTGATTTGGGCATTTTTGTCCAACATTAAAGGCAAGAAAAGAGAAACTGAATAAGTCTCTTTCATTACCATTCTATCTAATTTTTCTTTTAAAGGATTGATTTTATTGACTTTACTTCCGTCAAATCCATCTGGATTTTGAGGGTCTCCTAAAGTTACTTTTATATCATTTACAAATTTAGGAGGCAATACAATGGTTAATTTATCTCCTTCTTTTAACGTTTCAACTCCTGGATTAGATTTTTGAATCGCTTCAACAGTAGTATTGTATTTCTTTGAAATCCCGTAGAAAGTCTCTCCTCTTTTTACCGTATATTCAATGGTTTTAGCAGGAACTTTCATTTCCTGATTTTTAATCGGCTCAACAACAATTTCTTTTGATTTTGGAACCCAAATAACATCTCCAGCGTTAATCGATTCAGAAATACCGGGATTAAGTGCTTTTAATTCAGTTAAACTAATATTGAATTTTCGAGATATACTGTACAAAGTCTCACCTGGTTTTACAGTGTACTTCATTTTATCGATAGCAATTTTCGGCTCTGGAATTTTCAGCTCTGGTGTTTTCGTTTTTGGAATTTCAGCAGTTGTTCCTGTTTTTCTTAGAACCAAACGGTCACCTTCGTTAATACTGGTGCTTTTATCTGGATTTAGCTTCACTAAATCATCCATAGAAATTCCATACTTTTTTGAAATTCCATAAAGTGTTTCTCCTTTCTTTACAACATGAAGTCTTCTTTGATTAAGTGGAACCGGAACATTCATTTTTTGCCCCTCTTTGATAAATAACAAAAGTCCAGAATTTGAACTTCTCAATTCTTTCTTTGTCACTTTATATTTTTGAGTAATTCCGTAAAGCGTTTCCCCTTTTTTAATTGTATGAATTATGAATTCTTCTCCATCAATAATCTCTCTTTTTTCCTGCGATAATGAAGAAAAACTCAAAGATAAAATCAATACAATAAAAATATATTTGATACTTGTCATAGTCTGTTTCTTTATTTTATTTTACTCCCACTCAATTGTTGCTGGGGGTTTGGAACTAATGTCGTAAGTTACTCTGTTAATTCCTTTTACTTTATTAATAATATCATTGGATACTTTTGCCAAAAATTCATAAGGCAAATGGCACCAATCCGCTGTCATTCCATCTGTTGAGCTTACTGCTCTCAATGCTACTGCATTTTCATAAGTTCGTTCATCACCCATTACTCCTACTGATTGCACAGGCAATAAAATAGCTCCAGCCTGCCAAACGTCATCGTATAATCCTTTGTCTTTTAGTCCTTGAACAAAAATATGATCCACTTCTTGTAATATTCTTACTTTATCAGCAGTGACATCTCCTAAAATTCTAATTCCAAGTCCTGGCCCAGGAAAAGGATGTCTTCCCAATAAATCTTGCGAAAGTCCTATTGACTTCCCTACTCTTCTCACTTCATCTTTAAATAAAGACCTTAATGGTTCAACTACCTTAAGTTTCATGTAATCAGGTAATCCACCTACATTATGATGAGACTTTATCGTCTGAGAAGGACCACCAGTAGATATGGATTCAATTACATCAGGATAAATTGTTCCTTGTCCTAACCAAGCTGCACCTTCTACTTTCTTTGACTCTTCGTCAAAAACATCTACAAAGACTTTGCCAATGGCTTTTCTTTTTTCCTCAGGATCTGTTAATCCTTCTAATTCTTTATAAAACAAATGCGAAGCATCCACTCCTTTTACATTTAAACCCAAATGTTCGTAGTTCTTGAGTACTTCTTCAAATTCATTTTTACGCAGTAATCCGTTGTCTACAAAAATACAATGTAAATTTTCACCTATTGCCTGATGAAGCAGCATAGAAGCTACGGTTGAATCAACACCACCAGACAAACCAAGAATCACTTTATCATCTCCTAACTTTTCTTTTAATTCAGTAACTGTAGATTCAACAAAAGCATTAGGTGTCCAGTCTTGTTTTGATTTACATATTCCAACTACAAAGTTTTCGAGTAATTTACTTCCCTCAGTGCTGTGATATACCTCTGGATGGAATTGGATTCCATAAGTAAATTCGTTTTCTACTTTATATCCTGCAATAGCTACATCCCCAGTACTTGTAATAATTTTGAAATCACTTGGCAATTCTTTGATAGTATCTCCGTGTGACATCCATACTTGAGAACCATCAGTCATTCCCTGAACTAATTCATTGTCTTGATTGATATAATTTAGATTTGCTCTTCCATATTCTCGGGTATTTGAAGCCTCAACAGAACCTCCATATTTATG
>JBMYYT010000055.1:0-5221 GCA_049609665.1 Flavobacteriales bacterium
AATTTTATTTTCATTTGTGTCAGTTGGTTTTCTTAAAATTTAAATACTTTTTCAAACTCTGTTAATCTTCGTCTCGAAATTACTGAAACCAAAGATGAAGCATGAGTTATTTCTAACTTTGATTTATTATAATTCTCAATCATATTAAGATTAATTAACCAAGATCGGTGTGTTCTGAAAAAAATGTTGTTTTTTGGAAATAATCCTTCTATAAATTTCAAAGTTTTACTTGTTGTTATTTTTTTAGAATCAGCTAAATGAATAATACTATACACTCCAAATGCCTCTACAGCAACAATATCTTTGAGTTTTACAAATCTCTTGTTTCCCAATTCTGGAATAATTATGGTATCAAATTTATCGGTTTTTATTGACTCCAATAAATGTTGATAATCATTAATTTTATTTATGTTTTCTAATTTATCGGTAAGCTTAGATAAGGCTAAACCTAATTTCTCTCTATTAATAGGTTTTACCAAATAATCAATTGCGCTCAGCTCAAAAGCCTTGATTGCATAATTGTCATAGGCAGTTACAAAAATGATTTCAAAATTAATTTTATCAAAGAAATTAATTATCTCGTAACCCGCATAATTGGGCATTTGAACATCAAGAAAAACTAAATTTGGATTTTTAATTTTTATACTTTCTACTGCCGATGTTACATCCTGGCATTTTTCTAAAATAGTTAAGGATGGAAAATAGGTATTCAATACGTTTTCCAATACATCACGGGCACTGGATTCATCATCTACTATAATACAAGTTATATTTTCCATTTATAAAAATAATATTAATCAAATCAGGTAAAAACAATAATTAGTGGATGGTTAAAATTGATTAGTGAATGGTTAATCAATCCCTTGCTTTCTTTTCTAACATAGGTACAAACCTAAAATCTCCAAATGTCTTTTTGGTAAATTCGTTTTCAGATTGTTTTACTATTAAAGTCATTATTTGTGATTCATCTCCAACTGGAATTACAAGCCTACCTCCTACTTTTAATTGTCCTAATAAATCTTCTGGAATAAATGGAGCTCCACAAGTTACAATTATCGAATCATAAGGAGCCCAAGTTGGGATTCCTTTGTATCCATCGCCATAGTAAAGTTTAGCGGTGTAATTCATTTTTTTTAGAATCCGTTTTGTTCTATCAAACAGTTCTTTTTGCCTTTCTATTGAAAAAACTTTTGCTCCTAATTCGCATAAAATAGTAGTTTGATAGCCAGAACCAGTACCAATTTCAAGAACTTTTTGTCCTTTTTTAACTTCTAATAATTCGGATTGAAAAGCAACCGTGTAAGGGTGCGAAATCGTTTGTCCAGAACCAATAGGAAAAGCCTTATTCTCATAAGCATGATCTGCAAACGCTGTATCCAAAAAGAAATGACGAGGCACATTTCCTATGGCTTCCAAAACTTTGTTGTCTTGAATTCCTTTGGATTTAATAACTTCTACTAATTTCTTTCTTAGTCCTTTATGTCTGTAATTGTCTGTCAATTTTTATTATTCTTAGCTGTTCTCGATACAATTTTTGTTCGTTATCACTCTCAAAAATCACTCGAACTGACATTCTACTATTTGTCAGGTCGAGTGAAATAATTGACTGAAAAGGAAATTATTTAGTATCGAGAACCTTTATCCTACTTATTATTCTCAATCACATAATTCAAAACCTTCGTCATTAAATGAACCCTGTCCTTTCCTCTCACATTATGAGGATGCATTGGGTAAGGAAAGAAATCCATTTGAACTCCATCCTTTACCGCTTGTTGAACCAAAGCCAAATTGTGTTGCATTACCACAACATCATCCACAGTTCCGTGGATAGTCAATAATTTACCATCTAAATTCTTAACATATTGCATCAAGCTATTCTTCTTGTATCCTTCTGGATTATCTTGTGGAGAATCCATATATCGTTCTCCGTACATAATTTCGTACCATTTCCAATCAATTACTGGGCCTCCAGCTACAGCCGTTGTAAAAACTCCAGGATGTCTCAACATCAACGAGGTAGTCATAAATCCTCCGTAACTCCAGCCATGAACCGCCAATCTCTTGGAATCAACATAGGGCAGGGATTTTAGGTATTCAACTCCAGTTAACTGATCTTCCATTTCCACTTCTCCAATTTGTCTGTGAATTTGATTTTCAAAATTAAATCCTCTGTTTGCCGAACCTCTTCCATCCAACGTGTAAATAATATAACCTTGATTTGCCATCCAGTGCATCCACAATCTTGCACCACCCAACCAACTGTTTGTAATCATTTGAGCATGAGGTCCTCCATATACATATATCAATACTGGATATTTCTTTGATGGATCAAAATCATGAGGTTTAATCATTCTCGTATAAAGTTTTTCTCCACTTTTACTGGTCAACTCCCCTAATTCCATGGTTGCAGTCTGATGACCTTCCAATCGATTTTTTGAGTCCTTTAGAACCATAAAACTACCCGATTCAGTGTTGATTAATTGTGTGACTTTCGGTGTAGTAATATTTGAATAGACATCCAAAATATAATTTCCTGAGCTACTTACTTGCCCATTATGAGTACCTTCTTGCGAAGTGAAGTGAGTTACATCCAATTCTTTTAATGATACTGAATAGATATGTTTTTCTCTTCCGTCTTTTCCCGTTGCTTGAACATAGGCATAAGTTCCAGCGTCATTAATTCCCATAAATGAAGTGATTGGAAAATTAAAATTGGTTAATGGTGTCCAGTTCCCATCTTTCATATTTACTTTGTATAGATTCATAAAACCATTCTTTTCACTCATCCAAAGCATAGTATTTGCATCTTTGGTCGGAAAAAAACCAGGATTTTCTGGTTCTACCCATTTGTCGTGTTTTTCTTCAAAGATGGTTCTTATCTTACTTTTCCCTTTTACACTGTATTCATTGAACCACATGTGATTTTGAGCTCTATTTACTTCAGCAATATAAATTTTCTCTTCGTTGGGTCCCCAAGTCACATTGGTTAAATAATGATCGTCTTTTTCTCCTCCCGTGTTTAAATAAAACTTTCTTTTTATTAATCCTAAAAACGAAGTTCTGCCTTTCTTTAAATTGTAAACTCCTACCTTTCCATATTCACTTTTTTGCCCAGCCATAGGATATTTGATAGAATTAACTTTTCCCGGGGTTGAATTGATATCCAATAGTGGATAATCAGCAACATCCGTTTCGTCTTTTTGATAAAAAGCTATGTAATTTCCATCTGGTGACCAAAATATACCTTTTGATATTCCAAATTCAAATCGATGAATGGCTTGACCCGTTACAATGTTTTTGTCTTCGTTTTCTACGATTGGAATTTTAGATTTTTTGGCTGTTGCTAAGTATAAATTGTTGTCCAAAGTATATGCCACTGCTTGAGCTTTCATATTAAAACTCTTATTAACTGCGCCTTCAGGAGTATTGATATAAACTTTATTCCCTTTGTTTTCTCCTGCATATGTATAGATAATGGTTTTATTTCTTTGATTAATAACCATGACTTTACTATTTATTTGAGATATTCTTGGAACTGAAGGTAAACCAGGAAAATCTTTTTGAAAAAAAGTAGTGTCCATCGTTAATTTCTCTGTTTGAGTCGCTGCATCTTTGATATGATAAGCTTTCTTTTCGTAATATAGGTAATCATCAGTTCCATCGATCCACCTTAATGCAGATATTCCAGAAGGGTAAAGTCCTTTTCTATAAGCTAATACGGCATCCTTTAGAGTTAATTCTTTAAGTGTAGATTTTTCTTCTTTTAGCTCTTCTTTAGTAAAAGGACCAGTCGGCAACTGTGAAAAGGAAACTAACGAAAAGGATAAAAAGAGATATAAGAGTATATGTTTCATACTATGAATTTTATAGATTGTAGAGGAATTGTTTTAAGTGCTGATATTTTTTTCTAAGTGTTTCGGCAGTTTCTGAATAGTTTTTCGAAAATGAATTATAGTTCTTTTTCCCTTTGAAACGCAAGTAATAGATCAAATATTCATAGGAAAACCATCTCGAAAACACACACGAAATAAAATACCAAAACCAGATATAGTAGTCAGTAAATAAGGATACTACGAAAGATTGAAGACACCAAAAGAAAAACATCAAGAAACCACCCAACACCATATTGATAGAACTATCATATTGGCGATCCTTAATCTTATCTAAAATTAATTTTTGCGGAATAACAGAAGGAATATAACTGTTAATAAATCCATAAAGTGCCAAAGGAAATCCTAAAATCAAACCAATTGCAGGCACAACTAATCCATGTTTTTTCTTATTAAATAAATAAGGTCGTAGACTTTTTTTCTCGCAAACTTCTTTGATTTCAGATGAATTAGTCAACATTTTATCGGTTTCCTCTTTATTAGAAATAAAAAAATCTGTCAACTTATTATTCTTGTCTTTATTCCATTTGAATTTCTTTATTAGTGTAGTTCGAGGTCTTTTAATGTCAGAAATAAAGAAATCATATAATTCATAATACTCCTGCTCTGAATAGTCGAGCATTTCATTTTTTAAGCCAATCTTGATTTTCTCCATTAATGGATTAAACACCTCATTCTCATTTGTTGCATCTGGCTTAGAATTAAGAATTTCACTGGCATTAATGGCTTCTCCATAGCTCACCAAAAGATCTGCCGCTTTATTCCTTGTATTAGAATAATTAAGCCCAACTGGAACGATCCAAATATCTTCATCAGTCTCTTTATTTGCCAATGCAGCTATTCGTGCAATTCCTTTTTTCAAGGGTCGTAATCTGTTTAAGTTATTATGACTCCCTTCCGGAAAAATAATTATTTTTCCATCTCCCTGAAGAATCTCACTGCATCGATTAAAAATCGCAATATTCTTCTCCTTAAAATCAGCACCATCCCTCTCTCTGTAAATTGGAAGCATATTTAGTGAATATAAAATCTTAGCAATGGCTGGTTTTTTAAAAACATCAGATTTGGTAAGAAAAAATACAGGTGCAAAACTTGCCGTAGCAATGACGATAGGATCAATTAAGGAATTTTGATGATTGGCTGCAAAAATCACTGGTTTATTCTTCGGAATATTTGACAAACCTTGTTTATAAACACGCCTGTAATTATCGAAATTTAGGTCAATTTGCCGAGGCCTTAGCGCTTTTGCAAATGCTTTTAAAACAGCAACCAAGCGCCGAGTTGCATTACATAGTTGGTTGTACATACTATGATTTACAGCAGTATGAACA
>JBMYYT010000055.1:5231-11867 GCA_049609665.1 Flavobacteriales bacterium
AAACACGCCGGTAATACCCTTGTTTAGTGAACCAAACAAGTATATAAGTAATAAAATAAGGAATTGTCCAGTTTTTAATCCTCATTAGGGTTTGTAATGGTATTATGAATAGTTATCTGTAAAGATTAAATATAAGAGAAATCTTAGTTATTCCATTAAAAAAACCGTTTCGATTTAACTCAAAACGGTTTTTAAAAATTATTTGTCTTCGACTTAGCTCAGACTGACAAACTTTGGTTATCCTCCAAAATCATCAAATCTTACGTTTTCTGGTGGAACTCCCCATTCATCACACATAGTAAGAACCGCTTGGTTCATCAATGGTGGTCCACAGAAATAAAATTCAATATCTTCAGGTGCATCATGTTTCTCCAAGTATTGTTCGATTACTGCATTGTGCACAAATCCAACAAATCCATCACCATTTTCATCGTTAATGTCTTTTTTCTCTACCCAATTATCTTCTGGCAATTGATCTGAAAGAACTAAATAGAATTTGAAGTTTGGAAATTCTTTTTCCAAATCTCTGAAATAGTGGATGTAAAACAATTCCGCTTTACTTCTACCACCATACCAATACGTTACTTTTCTTCCAGTTTTAATTGTTTTAAACAACTCATAAAGGTGAGATCTCATCGGTGCCATTCCTGCTCCTCCTCCAATATACAACATCTCAGCATCAGAATCATTGATAAAGAATTCTCCGTAAGGTCCAGAAATAATTACTTTATCCCCTACTTTTTGATTAAATATATACGAAGAAGCAACTCCTGGATTCACTTTCATCCAAGCATTATTCGCTCTATCCCAAGGCGGAGTAGCAATACGAACATTCAACATGATTTTTCTTCCCTCAGCAGGGTAAGAAGCCATTGAATATGCTCTTACTACTTCTTCTTTATTCTCCATTACTAATGGCCAAAGTCCAAATTTATCCCAATCCGCCTGAAATTTATCTGGTTCTCCTGGGTGATCTTGTGGATGTGCTTCAATGTCCATTTCTTTATATGGAATAGTACATGGTGGAATTTTGATTTGTATGTATCCTCCAGCCTTGTAATCCATATCTTCAGGAATTTCAACTATAAATTCCTTGATAAATGTTGCTACGTTATAGTTTGAAGATACTGTTGCTTCCCATTCTTTAATCCCAAGAATTTCCTCTTCAATCTCAATCTTCATGTTTTCTTTTACCTTCACTTGGCAACCTAATCTATGATTAGTAGCAATCTCTTTACGAGTAAAGTGAGGCTCTTCAGTAGGAAGAATCGATCCTCCACCTTCATGAACTTGACAAAGACATTGAACACATGTTCCACCTCCTCCGCAAGCGGATGGTAAGAAAATTCCAGCGTTACTTAATGTATTTAAAAGAGTACTTCCTCCATCAACTTCGAGAACTCTTTCCCCTTCGTTAATATCGATTGTTATTTTCCCTGAAGGAGACAATTTAGCTTTAGCAAATAGCAGCATTAGCACTAATAAAAGTGTTACAATTAAAAATACTACTATGGTTATTATTACAACTTGTATTTCCATTTTTTCTTAAATATTAAATCCTAAAAATCCTAAAAATGCTAATCCCATAAGTCCTGTGATTAGAAATGCCATACCAACTCCTTTTAATGGTCCAGGAATTTTAGCATATTTCAATTTTTCTCTAATTGCTGCTAACAAAACAATAGCTATAAACCAACCTACTCCCGATCCAAGTCCATAAACAGTTGCGTGACCTATTGTGTCAAAACTTTTTTGTTGCATAAACAATGACCCACCAAGTATTGCACAGTTTACAGCGATCAAAGGCAGAAAAATCCCAAGCGCTCCATAAAGAGCTGGAGAGAATTTCTCAACTACCATTTCAACCAACTGAACTATTGAAGCAATTACAGCAATAAACATTATAAAACTTAAGAAACTTAAATCTATATCCGCATAGTCATCCCCCAACCAAGCCAGAGCTCCATCTTTCAGGATGTAGTTCTCTAACAAATAATTCACAGGAACAGTTACAGCCAATACAAAGATTACTGCCAATCCCAATCCAAAAGCTGTTTTTACAGTTTTAGAAACTGCTAAATAGGAGCACATACCAAAGAAAAAGGTAAAGACCATGTTGTCCACAAAGGCCGCTCTCACAAATAATTTAATTAAATCTTCCATACTATTTTAAAATAAAATCTTTCTTTGTTTAAAATTAACTTGCGTTTTCATCAATTAAGCTTGGAGTCTTTTTCTTTTGAATCCAAATGTAAATAGCTACCAAAATCAACGAAGAAGGTGGCAACAAGAATAGTCCATTGTTCTCGTATCCCATATCAACCAAAAACTGTGGAATCACATCTATTCCTAAAAAAGTTCCAGATCCTATTACCTCCTTAAAAACTGCCACAACAACAAGTATTAAACCGTATCCTAGACCGTTTCCAACCCCATCTAAAATTGAAGCCCATGGTTTGTTTCCTAATGCAAATGCTTCAAGACGTCCCATTATTATACAGTTGGTAATAATTAATCCAACGAATACCGAAAGTGATTTTGACACATCATATACGTAAGCTTTCAATACTTGATCCACAATAATTACTAAAGCAGCTACAATTACCAATTGTACAATAATCTTAATTTTGGTAGGGATTAAGTTTCTCATTAAAGAAACGATAAGGTTACCCATTACCAATACAAACAATACTGCAATTGACATTACTATTGCATTATCCAATTGAACAGTTACAGCAAGTGCCGAACAAATTCCTAATACTTGTATAGTTACAGGATTGTTAAGGTTCAATGGGTCAGAAATTAATTTTTTATTCTTTTTGGAGAATAAAGGTTCTTTTGTTTCAGACATATCTTTATTATTTAAACTTTCTTAATTATTTATTTGCCAAAATTAAACTGGTATCAACAGGATTTAAGATTGTATCGTTTATCATTGTTGAATCATTTATTTCTGGTATCATTACCTCAGTGTTATTAGTGCTAAGTGATGAGAAATACTTTTGATAAACAACCAAAGATCTTTCCATCATTCTTTCAACTCCCATATTTGCTCCATCACCAATAGCAGTAAATGTAGCTCCACTTATTCCTCTTACTTGATATTCTTCTCTATCTTTTCCTGGTTTAATCACTCGTATTGGTCTGTATTCATTTTTGTCGTCAGTGATTACTTTCCCAACAAAATCTTTATTGAAAATTGTTGTAGTGATTTTTGATCCAAGACCAGGAGTTTCTCCTTTGTGGTCGAATACCGTTCCGTTTATCGTTCTTCCATCTTCTTTGAAAGCAACGTAACCCCAGATGTCATCCCAAAGCCCTTTTCCACTGAAATAAGTGATGAAGTATTTCTTTCCGTCTTTTTCACAAACGAACAACGGATAAGTAATTCCCTTTTCTTTCAATGCTGCTTTGAATTCATCACTTCCCTCTTCATATTTTTTCTCAATTCTCATCAAGTTGTTGTAGTATTTTCTTACATCTACATTAAAGGCATCGGTCATGTCTTTTGGTACAATTGAGTCTTCATTTGTTTTAATTGAGCCCGGAACAACATTTCCATCATAATCCAATACAATTCTTTGTGTGATGTAATCATTAAAAATTGCACCAGCTTCATCTCTTGTAACTCCTGCAGTTTCTTCTAAGCCAATAGCTTGAAGAATATTCTGCATTTTTTCGTTCTTTACATTAGCTTCTTGTAAAGGCTTGAGTGAGGAAGCAATAAATGCTAATAAACCTCCTACAACTACTACCATTATTACGGCAAATACCAAGGTGTAAACGTTTCCTTCTTTATTTATACTCATTGTTATAAGTTTTTAACTAATTAAATTAAGCTTTCGCTTTTGCAATTCTTTTTTCTCTCCTTTTGATGTTTCCATTTAACACCATATGATCAATTAATGGAGCACATACATTGGCAATTAGTATCCCAAGCATAATTCCTTCTGGATATGCTGGATTGGCCACTCTAATAAGTATTCCAATAAATCCTGCAAGGAAACCATAATAATACTTTCCTTTATTAGTTTGTGCAGCTGTTACTGGATCAGTAACCATAAATACCATTCCAAACATAAATCCACCTAATAATAATTGATGGTAAGCTGGAAGTGCCATATAAGCATTATCTCCTGCTACTAAATTAAAAATTGAAGCCATTACAAATCCTCCAACCAAGAAGGAAACAACTATTCTCCAACTTGCAATTCTTGTAATTAATAAAAATGCTAATCCAATCAAGATAGCGTATGTCGAAGTTTCTCCAATAGAGCCTAAATAATCTCCCATCAAAGAGTGAGAAATATCATTGGGCCCTCCCGCTTCAAACTTTGACATAATACTGGTTACAACTTCCTCACTTTTTCCAGCTGTAGAAGCTAAATCTCCCATAGGAGTTGCTCCCGAATAAACATCAGTGATAGCCTTTGCTGCTTTATCACCCTCCTTTGCCAAAATCTTTTTTACTCCAAAACCTGAAGTCCAAACTGTATCTCCAGACATAGAAGTTGGATGGGCAAAGAATAAAAATGCTCTTGAAGTTAAAGCTACGTTCAATACGTTCATTCCAGTTCCTCCAAATACTTCTTTTCCAATTACAACACCAAAAACTGTTGCAACACCAATCATCCAAAGTGGAGTATCAACTGGCATAATCAGAGGGATAAGCATTCCTGAAACCAAAAATCCTTCATGCAATGCATGACCATTAATAATACCAAAAATAAACTCAACTGTAAGCCCTACTCCATAGGAAACGGCTATTATTGGAACTACTTTAATAGCTCCATGAATAATTTTATCCCAAAAACCAACAGTTTCATTCATCATTACAAAATGTTGTTCTCCAACATTCCAAATTCCGAATAACAAAGCAGGAATCATAGCCAATATTACAAACATCATTGTTCTTTTCAGATCAATTCCATCTCTAATGTGGGCTCCTGACTTAGTTGTGTGGTTTGGTGTAAACACTAAAGTTTCGAAAGACTCCCAAAGTGGATGCCACTTTTTGCTTGTCTTCTCGTATCTTTTATCGAAAAAATTTCTTAAAAATTTCATAGGTTATGAATGTGTTTTAAAAAGGTGCGATTACATGCACTCTTCTTCAATTACTTTTAATCCGTCTCTAATTATTTGTTGTGAATTGATTTTTGAAGTACAAACGAACTCGCACAATGCAAAATCTTCAGGAGCTACTTCATAAATCCCTAATTTCTCCATTTTATCAATATCATTTGTAATGGCAGCTTTAATTAACTGAACTGGGTAAATATCAAAAGGAAAAACTTGCTCATATTGTCCTGAAATAACAAATGCTCTTTCTTCTCCATTTAGATTAGTATCAATGTCATATGATTTTTGCGGAATCAAAGCAGACAAAAATGCTTTTGAATTGGACAGTTTTTTGAATCCTGGAGACAACCAACCTTCGGTGAAAGATACCTTATAATGGTCCCCTTCTGGAATTACGGTAACTTGATTATCGTAAAACCCTAAATACCCTTCTTGCCCTACGTTTTCTCCTGTTAAAATATTTCCTGAAATATATCTAACGTTTTCTGATTTGATTTTACCCTTTACTAAATGAGAAATATCAGCTCCAGCTATCATTTTATAGTAAGATGGAGATTCAACCTCTGAACCTGTTAATGCAACAGTTTTTGAAAAATCCACTTTACCCGTTAAAAACAATGAACCAATTCTTGCAACATCAAGCGCATTAATTGTCCAAACAACTTCTCCTTTATTAACAGGAGCAATGTGATGGATTTGAGTTCCTACATTTCCTGCTGGATGTTTTGAATTGATCGTATATAATTCAATTCCATTTGTAGAAGAGAAAATACTTACATTTTTTGCTGAATTTTGAATTGTTACATTCAATTTTCCTTTAGTAAGTTTAGCTAATGCATCAATACCAGCTTGAACTTCTGCCTTTTTATTTTGAAGTAAATACTCGTAATTAGGTGCTAATGGCGAAGAATCAAATCCAGAAATAAATATGGCTTTAGGTTCTTCTTTATAATTAGCAACAATATCAAGAGGTCTTTGTTTAATACAAGGCCACAATCCGCTTTTCAGAATAACTTCCTTTGTATCACCAGTTGTGTCAAAAGATTCATGAGTAAATTCAGAATCAGCTTTGATTACTACTTCAAGAATTTTTCTTTTTGCTCCACGCTTTACTTCAGTAACCTCTCCGCTTACAGGAGAAACATATTGAATAGACTCACGATACTTATCATGAAAAACTGGAGTTCCCACTTTAACCTTGTCTCCTTGCTTTACAACCATTTTGGGAGTTAGCGATGGGAAATCTGTGGGCTTAATTGCATAGTGAGACGAGTTTGGTACCTCGTTTGTATTGAGTTCAGGACTCCCCTTAATTTTAAGATTTAGTCCTTTTCTAATTTTGATAGCTTTTGCCATTGGATGTAATTCTACATTTTATCGGTGCAAATTTATGAAAAGCCAAACCTATTTTCCAATTGTTTACGTTCTTTTTTCAACATACAAAAAGTTAATATCTTCTTTTTACCAAAATAACAGGCTGTTAATTGAAATCGAATAATCACAATCAACTTATTAACAGCCAACTAAATTGTTTTTTCATTTAAAGTATAAATGTTA
>JBMYYT010000056.1:0-11846 GCA_049609665.1 Flavobacteriales bacterium
TTTGTATTTATGAAACACACATTTTGACATGGCGTACAATACATTCTTTGAAGGATAGTTGATTTTACCCATAAAAGAAGAATAAGATTTGATATGTTGTTTGGTTTCTTCGATTCTTAAATCATACAAAGCAGAAAACTTTTGAATCAATAACTCTTTAATTCTATCAGATTGAACTCTTTCCAATCTTTTTTCCATGATTTTTAAGTTTCCTACAAACAAAATCAACATAAACCTATCGTAATCAGTCGGTTTAATATGTGGAGTAATTACAAAATCACGATCGGAGTTAATAAGTTCAGAAATGTCTGGGAATCCTACTTCCATAGCATGTACCAGTGAATTGATAAGCACGTTAGCAAGCTTATCTTCGTTGACTTTCTTTTTGAATATCGTTTTTAACATAGAAGTATGATAAAGTAATTATTCAAATATAAAAGTAATTCCCCCTGATAATTAAAGGAATAAAAAGGATTCTCAACTACTAATTGTTAATAGCTTAACAATTTAGTAATCTCAGCTTCAACTTTTTCGGCATTTGGAATCATAGTTGACTCCAAGGTTGAATTTAAAGGAATTGCTGGCATATTAACCGATCCTACAACAGAAACAGGAGCATCTAATTGCTCAAAGCATTCTCTTGAGACCATTGAGGCTATGGATTGTGCAAATCCATTTCCAACGGGTTCTTCGGTAACAACCATACACTTTCCGTGTTTCTTAGCAGTTTCTTTAATCAATTCTTCGTCAAGCGGATAGATAGTACGAATATCAATGATTTCTACTTTTCCTTTGTGTTTTTTTGCGGCAGTTGATGACCAATAAACGCCCATTCCATAGGTGATTATGGCTAACGAGTTACCAGCTTCAACTTCAGAAGCATCAGCTTCTTGCACTACTCTTCCTTTTCCAAAAGGAATAACATAATCTTCATCAGGCTCAATAGTTTTGGCTCCTTCGGTTCCTTTTATTTTACTCCAATATAATCCTTTGTGCTCAAGCATCACACAAGGATTTGGATCATAGTAAGCAGCTTTCATTAAACCTTTCAAATCCGCACCAGTACTTGGATAAGCAATTTTTATTCCTCTAATATTCGCTAATACAGATTCAACACTGGAAGAATGATAAGGACCACCACTTCCATAAGCTCCAATTGGTACTCTAAGAATTGAACTCACAGGCCATTTTCCGTTTGATAAATAACAAGATCTACTTACTTCGGTAAACAATTGATTTAAACCTGGCCAAATATAATCTGCGAATTGAACTTCAACTATAGGTTTTGTTCCTGCAGCAGACATTCCGACTGTGCTACCAATAATAAAAGCTTCTTGAATTGGAGTGTTAAACACTCGATCATCTCCAAATTTCTGTGCCAAAGTTGCAGCTTCTCTAAAAACTCCACCAAGTCTTCCTCCTACGTCTTGACCATATAACAAACATTCTGGATGTTTTGCCATTAATTCCTGAACTGCAAACAGAGCACTATCAACCATTACCGTAGGTTCTTTTCCTTTAGGCTCTCTTTCTCCTTTCTCCTCTGTGATTGGAGTTGGAGCAAAATCATGAGTTAATAAATCCGCTGGGGTTGGATCTTCTTCTTTCAAAGCTCTTTGGTAATCCTCTTCTACTTTTTTCTTTGCTTTGGCTTCAATATTCACCAAATCGGCTATTCCTATTCCTTCCTCTTTTAATTGTGCTTTAAATTTTGGGAAAGGATCTCGTTTACGTTGTTCTTTTAAATCATCTCTATACCATTCCATTCTTACTCCAGAAGTATGGTGATTAAGAAGTGGAACTTCCGCATGAATCAAGAAAGGTCTTCTTTCTGTTCTAACTTTATTTATCGTTTCCTCCAGAACTTGGTATGAATTGATAAAATCCGTTCCATCAATGGTCATAGCTTCTAAACCAGGAAAACCTTTGGCATAGTCAAAAGCATTTCCGGTTCTAATTTCACTTGCATGTGCTGAAATATCCCATTCATTATCTTGCACCAAAAATACAATAGGAAGCTGTTTTAATGCAGCCATATGAAAAGCTTCTGAAACTTCTCCTTCGGTAATACAGGCATCTCCTAATGAACAAATTACTAAGGGTTTATCCTTCGAATCAGATAATTTTTGATTTTCTAAATATTGTATTCCCATAGCCAAACCAGTTGCAGGGATAGCTTGCATTCCTGTTGCTGAGGATTGATGAGGAATTTTTGGTTTGTCCTCATCTTTCAAACTTGGATGAGAATAATAGGTTCTTCCTCCCGAAAATGGATCACTTTTTTTACCCAATAATTGAAGCATTAAATCAAAAGGCTCCATTCCAATTCCTAATAAAATTGAATCGTCACGGTAATAAGGTGTCACATAATCACAAGATTTTAATTGCAAGGAAGCTGCCAATTGGATTGCCTCATGTCCTCTTGAAGTAGCATGAACGTATTTACTTGTCACTGCTTTATTTTCTTCATACAATTCGGTCATCGAAACAGCCTGACACATTAGCTCATAGGCATGTAACAAGGTTTTTTTTGGAATAGATTTTGACTTAGTTTTCTCCTCTATTTTTTCACTCATGCAATTCTCTTTTTATTTATTCAAATTTATTAAAATGTGATTGTTTTTTAACCACAGAGAGCACAAAGTTTTTACACAAAGTGCTCAAAGTATCATAACGAACCATTTATTACTCTTTTAATTCCGTTTTTTAATAGAGACACATTGAAATTTATGAGTAAACCTAATTTGTAATCCCCAAGTTTCATATAAGTTAAAGTTTGGGCAAGATGAACATCATTCAATGACTCCACACTTTTTAATTCTATAACAACTTTATTTTCTACCAAAATATCAATTCTGTATCCACATTCCAATTTTACAGATTCAAAAACCAAAGGCATCTTTTTTTCCTTTTCTATAAACAGACCCTTTTCGATTAATTTATATGCCAAACATTCTTGATAAGCACTTTCTAAGAGACCAGGACCAAGCACTTTATGAACATCAATTGCACAGCCAATAATCTTTGTTGCTATTTCATTTTCAGTCATTTCCCTTTGTGATCTTTGTGCCTTCTCAGATTTCTTTGTGGTTAAACTTAAACAAATTAATTCGCTACTTCCGACATAAACTTAATACGCATAAGTCTTAATTCCTCTTCTTCGTACTCTTCTTCAAATTCTTCGTAAGCTGATTCTATAGAGTCTGTTTCTGCTTCCATAAAGTACTCGAAAACTTCTTCTTGTTCTTCCTCACCCAACATTTCATCAATATAGTAGTTCAAGTTGATTTTAGTTCCTGAGTGAACAATAGTTTCAATTTCAGTAATTAACTCATCAAACTTTATATTGTTTTGATTTGCAATATCTTCCAAATCATTTTTCTTATCAATATTGGTAATGATGTTAATTTTAAGAGCCGATTTATTAGCCACAGATTTTACAACAAAATCCGTAGGACGTTCAATCCCATTCTCTTCAACATATTTATTGATAAGAGCCAAAAAGGGTTGTCCAAATCTATTTGCTTTACCACTTCCTACTCCTCCAATGTTTTTAAGTTCATCAGTTGTTAAGGGATAATGCAAACACATTTCTTGCAAAGAAGGCTCTTGAAAAACAGCAAAAGGCGGAATCCCTTTTTCTTTAGAAACTTTTTTAGTTAAATCTTTAAGTAATGCAAATAAAGCTTCGTCTACCACATTTTGTTTAGTAGACTGAACAATAGGTCCAGATAAATCACTGTAATCTCTTTCTTTGAATAACATTTCGCTTTTAGGAGCTTTCAAAAACTCTTCCCCTTTCTCGGTGATTTTTATGATTCCATAGGATTCAATCTCTTTACTGATATATTCCATCAGTAATGACTGGCGAATTATGGATCTCCAAGCAGTAGCATCTCTATCCTTTCCAATTCCAAACACTTCCAACTCATTGTGTTTATAATTGGTAATTTCTTGATTGAGTGTTCCTGATAAAACATCAGCAAGGTAGGCAGCTTTTTGCTTTTGATTTAAAGCCAAAACCGTTTTCAGGAGCTTCGTTATCAACTCTTTTCCTTCGTATTTTTCTTTCGGATTTGCACAGTTGTCACACTTTTTGTTACAATTATCTATTTCGTAATCCTCTCCAAAATAATGCAGTATGTATTTTCTCCTACACACCGAAGTTTCTGAAAAGGAAACTATGTCACTTAACAATTGTCGTCCTATTTCTACTTCACTTACTGGTTTTCCTTGTAGGAATTTTTCTAATTTTTCAACATCTTTATAGCTATAAAAAGCAATACAGTTCCCTTCTCCTCCATCTCTTCCTGCTCTTCCGGTTTCTTGGTAATAGCCTTCAATACTTTTGGGTATATCATGATGAATAACGAATCTTACATCCGGTTTATCAATCCCCATACCGAAAGCAATTGTTGCCACAATCACATCCACATCTTCCATTAGAAACATATCTTGATGTTTGGCACGAGTTTTTGAATCTAAACCAGCGTGATAAGGCAAAGCTTTGATGCCATTGACTTGAAGAAGCTCTGCGAATTTCTCCACCATTTTTCGACTCAAACAATATATCACACCAGATTTACCTTCATGTTGTTTTATATATTGTACAATTTGTTTTTCTACGTTTTGTTTTGGACGGACTTCATAATATAAATTATCTCTATTAAAAGAAGACTTAAATATATTCGCATTTGTCATACCCAATGTCTTTCGGATATCTATTTGCACCTTTGGAGTTGCAGTTGCAGTAAGAGCCATTACTGGCACTTCTGTTATGGCGCTCATTATTTCTTTGAGTCTTCTGTATTCTGGCCTAAAATCATGTCCCCATTCCGAAATACAATGTGCTTCATCAATAGCGAAAAACGAAATGTCTGAATTTTTTAGGAAATCAATATATTCTTGTTTGGTCAATGATTCAGGAGCAACAAATAGAAGTTTCGTTTTTTTGGAAGAAACATCATCTTTTACTCTTTGGACGTCTCCTTTATTTAATGAAGAGTTTAAAAAATGAGCCACAGAATCATCTTGGCAGTGCTGCCTTACCGAATCAACTTGGTTTTTCATTAGAGCTATTAAAGGAGAAACAATTATTGCAGTTCCTGATTGCAACAAAGCTGGTAATTGATAACACATAGATTTACCACCGCCAGTAGGCATGATAACAAATGTGTCTTTACCGTCAAGAACGCTTCGTATGATAGCTTCTTGGTTTCCTTTAAAATTATCGAACCCAAAATATTTTTTTAATTCTACTTTCAGATTGACTTGAGTGGAAATTGACATAAAATCAGTTAGCTTTATTATTACCTAAATATAAAATAAGTTTTCGTGCTTATCAAAAGTTTTAAAAAAAAAGATATAAAAGATTAACTATTCATAAGTTATTACAGAATCTTAGAAATATGTTCTATTTTTGTTTCCTATGAGTGAAGATGGAAAAAACACATCCTTTTTAGGTCATCTTGAGGAATTAAGGTGGAGACTTGTTAAAACAGCTGCAGTTATAGTTGTTTTGGCAGTGCTTATTTTCGTTTTTATTGAACCATTAACTAACTTAGTGTTAATGTCTATGTCTCGTTCTTCTTTCCCAACTTATCGGGTTTTTTGTTGGCTATCCAATACTGTTGGATTGGGTGACACTATGTGTGTTAATGATATTGAGGTTAGAACCATTGAAACTCAAATGACAAAACAATTTGCTACCAGCATTTATTTTTCCTTAGTAGGTGGTATTATCGCTTCCTTTCCTTTTCTATCTTTTCAAATTTGGTCATTTGTTAAACCTGGCTTGAAACCCAAAGAAGCAAAAGCTACTTCTGGTATTGTTGGTTATTCTACACTTTTATTTCTTCTTGGTGTTTCTTTTGGATACTTTGTTATTGCGCCTCTTTGTATTCAATTCTTTAGTTCCTACAAGATGTCAGGAGATATTACTTTAATGCCTTCTTTTACTTCCTATTATTCTCTGATCGTTTCTTCTACTATTGCTTCTGGATTATTTTTTCAGCTTCCTATAGTAATTTTTATTCTATCAAAACTTGGTATGATGACTCCAGCGGTTTTAAAAAAATATAGAAAACATGCGTTAGTCGGAATTCTCGTTTTATCTGCTGTCATTACGCCTCCAGACTTTATAAGCCAAGTTGTTGTCGCTATTCCGGTATTTTTATTATACGAATTAAGTATAATGATTTCTCGAAGAGTAGTAAAAAATCAAGTCAATAATGATTAAGATAAAACATATAATTTATATTCTGTTGGCTCTGAGTTTTTCTAATTCTTTTGGGCAAAAAACCAAAGTATACGGAGTAATTACCGACTCAAAAACCAAAGAGACTATTCCTTTTGCAACGGTAATGTTCAAAGGAACCAAAACGGGCGTGACTTCAGATTTGGATGGTAAATATGTTCTTGAATCCTACTATGCTTCTGATTCAATTATTGTCAGCTTTTTGGGTTATGCTTCAAAGACATATTTTGTTAAAAAAGATGAGTCACAAGAAATAAACCCTGTTTTATCCACTGCAGATGAAACTCTTAATACGTTCGTTGTTAAAGCCGCTAAGAAGATAGAGAATCCAGCCCATGCTTTGATAAGAAAAGTTATTGCAAATAAGAAAATCAATAACCGAGTGAAATTGGATGCCTATGAATATGAGGTGTATAACAAAATAGAATTTGACATCAATAACCTTGATGAGAAATTCATGAATAGAAAAATATTCAACAAATTTGATTTTGTGTTTGATATGGTTGATTCCACGGATGAGAAGCCCTACCTACCGATTTTTATTATTGAGTCGTTGTCTGATTTGTATTACACCCGTGAGCCTAAACAAAAGAAAGAGATAATTAAAGCTACTAAAATATCTGGTCCTGAAAATGAGTCAATTTCTCAGTATTTAGGAGATATGTATCAAAATATTAATATTTATGACAATACAATGTATGTTTTTGGTAGGCAGTTTATTAGTCCTTTGAATAACCAAATGCTTTTCCACTACAAGTTGTATTTGACTGACTCTGCTTTTATTGATAACAATTGGTGTTATAAATTAGAATTCAAACCCAAACGAAAAAGTGATTTAGCTTTTGTTGGAGAAATGTGGATTAATGATACCACTTACGCTGTAAAGGTGTTCGAAGCAGAAATAGCGGGTGATGCGAATATAAATTTCATTAACAGTTACCATATTAAACAAACTTTTGACCAAGTAGAAGATGAAGTTTGGATGATGACATTAGATGAAACTGTTGCAGATATTAATCCTCTTGAAAGTGACAAACAAAAAGGATTTTATGGACGAAAAACTACTTCATATCAAAATTTTGTGATTAATAAACCTCGCGAGAAAGAGTTCTTTGAAGGCTCAAATATTGTGGTCATGGATTCTGCACAGGATAAGGGAAATGAATTCTGGGATACCCAGCGTCATATTAAACTTAGCGACAAGGAGAATAAAATCTATCATATGATAGATACGATTAAAAACTTGCCCGTTATTAAGACTTACATTGATGTCATTCAAACTTTGGTGAGTGGTTATAAAATATTGGGTCCTATTGAATTAGGTCCATACTCTTCCATTTACAGTTTTAATCCAATTGAAGGCCATCGCGGGTCGTTAGGTATCCAAACAAGTAATGATTTTAGCAAATGGATTATGTTCAAAGGTCATGGAGCTTATGGATTTACTGACAAACAATGGAAATATGGATTAAGTACAAAGTTTTTTGTTTCAAAAAAGAAAACACCTCGTAGAATGATGGAAATCAAGTATCTTAATGATATTATCCAATTCGATAGAGATTTTTTTGAATCTTATAACCAAACCATAATTTCATCCTTTTTAAGAAGAAATCCATATAATAAGTTATTGAATCTGGAAGGCGGACGAATAAAATATTTTCATGAATGGATTGAAGGTTTTTCTAATTCTATAGCTATTAAAGCCTATAATATAGAAGCTTTGGGTGATGTACTTTCATTCTCAAAAACAGCTGGAGTAGTTACAACTTCGGTGAGCAGTTTACAAAATTCTGAAGTTACTTTAGGGATGCGTTTTGCAAAGGATGAAAAGTTTGTTTCGGGTGAATTCAACAGAATCAGCTTAGGTTCAGCTCAACCCATTCTTGAATTAGAAGCTTCTTTTGGCTTAAGAAATTTGTTTTACAGTAATTACGAATATCAAAAGATTAAATTCAATATTAAGGACAGAGTTTTATTGGGTTATTTCGGAACCTTAAGATATAATTTTGAAGTTGGTAAACTTTGGGGTTCAGTTCCTTACCCTTTTCTATTTGTGCATCAAGGAAACGAAACTTGGGGATACACAAGAGATTATAACGCAATGAATATTGGTGAGTTTATGAGTGATGAATATGTTTCTTTATCTGTAGCGCATTATTTTGGAGGGTTATTTTTAAATAGAGTTCCATTACTTAGAAAGTTAAAATGGAGAGAATTAGTAACGGCCAGAGTTATTTATGGAAGATTAAATAGCCGCCATTCTTCAGTGTTGGATTTACCCAGTTTCAGCTCTTCATTGTCCGATAAACCTTACGCTGAAGTCAGTGCTGGAATTGAGAATATTTTCAAAATTTTGAGAGTAGATGCATTATGGAGATTAACTTACCTCGACAATAATACTGAGGATGTCAGCGTTCTTCGGTTTGGAATAAGAGCTAAACTCCAATTTGAATTTTAACCCAAGTCTTAATGAAAATAACAGCAAAAAATCTAAAGAAAATATACAGCAAAAAAGAGGTTGTAAAGGATGTTTCGTTAGAAGTGAATCAAGGAGAAATTGTGGGCTTACTTGGTCCCAATGGTGCTGGAAAAACTACCAGTTTTTATATGATTGTGGGATTGGTTAGACCAAACTTAGGATCAGTATATTTTAATGATCAGGACATAACTTCCTATCCGATGTACAAAAGAGCTCAAATGGGCATTGGTTATTTACCACAAGAGGTATCAGTTTTTCGTAATCTTTCTGTGGAAGATAATATTATGGCTATTTTGGAATTAGCTATTAAGGACCGAACAGAAAGAAATTCAAGACTTGAAGAACTGTTGGATGAATTTGGATTAACCAAGCATCGAAAAACAATGGGACAATCCCTATCTGGTGGTCAAAAAAGAAGAGTTGAAATAGCTCGTGCTCTTGCTTCAGACCCTAAGTTTATATTGTTGGACGAACCTTTTGCAGGTGTTGACCCCGTGGCAGTTGAAGATATTCAAGCAATTATTTCAAAACTAAAACAAAAGAATATTGGAGTATTAATTACGGATCATAATGTACAAGAAACACTTGCTATTACTGATAGAACATACTTGATGTTTGAAGGTAATATCTTAAAAGCTGGTAAACCCAGAGAATTAGTTGAGGACGAAACTGTAAGAAAAGTTTATCTCGGACAGAATTTTATTTTCAGAGAGAAGAATATATAAATTACTCCTCTTCAGAAACAAACATATCATTCTTCGCCAATAAGTTATACCATTGAAATATTTTTTTAATATCATGATCTTTAACCTCTTGGTCATTGTATTCTTCCCAAACGGACTCAAAATAATCTCTTAATTCTGATGGATCGGTTTTATGAGATTTTGATTCCTTTCCTCCTTCTTTGTCATAGATTTTTTGGAAAACATCGCCTAATCCTAAATCTTCAACATGACCAAAAATTGTAATGTCAGCCAATGAAATTACTTTGCTTGAAGCAAATGCAGGTCTTCTTTTACCTGATTCGACATCTTCGATAATAATTCGGTTAGCCGCTTGAGTAATTACTTTAAATAATCCTGGTTTTCCAGAAATTGAGATAATTCCATCAATATCCATAGTTGAATAATTTTTAATTTGAGAGCACAAATTAACACCTTGTATTCTTAAATTCCAAAAAATAACCTATCATTAACAACGGAATTTAACTGAAATCCAATAACATGAAAGAAATTAGGGTTAAAACTCAAAAAACAGCAAGGGTTTATTTTTCAAATGAAATAACTGATAAAACCAAAGAAGTAGTCATTGCTTGTCACGGATATGCCCAGTTGGGAAAGTATTTTATAAGAAAATTTGATTGTATTTCAACCGAAGAAAGATGTGTTGTGGCACCCGAAGCATTGAGTAAATTCTATTGGAATGGAATGAACGGAAGAGTTGTAGCGTCTTGGATGACCAAAGAAGATAGAGAATCTGAAATTGAGGATTATATCTCCTATTTGAATCAAATTTATAGGATGATTAAAGACTTAAATCCTGAAGTTAAAATAATTGCTTTCGGATTTTCACAAGGCAGTTCCACAATTTCGAGATGGATTGCTCAGGATAATCCTGACATCATTTGTGATAGATTAATCCTTTGGTCAGGTAGTTTTCCGATGGATGTAGTTGAAAGTGATATTTTTAAAACTATTCCGTTTGATTATCTTTTTGGAAATCAAGATCAATATTATTCTAAAGAAAGAGTGACCGAGTTAGAACAGACATTAAACTCGAACAAAATTAATCCTAATTTCATTGAGTTTGAGGGTGAACATAAAATTTACGAATTAGATTTACAAAAATTATTTGCTGACTAACAGTGATTTAAAAAATAATTGTTAACCCAACTAACCTTTTTTAATTGATTTGCGTGCTACTAATACTACTCACCAATAAATTTAAAAAAATGAAGTTCAAACAATTATTATTAGCAATTACATTTATTATATCAGGTTCAATTTCTATGGCAAGACCATGTACTTCGGCCACATTAAGTTATACTCAGTCAATTTCTGGTACTACTGCCACACTTACAGCTGTTCATACTGGATTAGCAAGCCCTTCCTACCGTTGGACTTTTGGCACTTCATTGATAGGAACTGCATCCACAGCCACATACTCCATTTCATCTACAGGAAGTAATAATGTTTGTTTAACAATTACTCAGTTATATTATGATTCTTCAGGATTAGTTGTGGATTCTTGTACCCTTACTTTTTGCGACACTGTTGGATCTTCTTCAACTGGTTCGTCTTCGGGTTGCCCGTCTTTAAAAGCTTTTGCCTACACTTCTGATACATTATGCTTGAGTGGTAGTGTTAATACGGCTACTATTGGTGGAAGTCCTACAGCAACTGGTGGTTCTCCTGGTTATACTTATAGCTGGAGTGGAAATCCACTTGATGTAACTTTTAATAATTCTAATATCGCTAATCCAATTGCAACCGCTTGGGGAACTCACTCTATTGTTTATTTAACTGTTACTGATTCAATGGGTTGTGTAGCTCGAGATACTCTATTTATAGATACTGCCTGTGGAAGAACACTTGCAGTTAAAAATGAAAACAATCCAATTGAATTTTCAATTTACCCTAACCCTACAACAGATTTAATCCATTTAAAATTCAAGAACCTAAATTCAGAAAACTTGAACTATACGATTCTTGATATTTCTGGAAAAGTAATTGAAAACGAACAACTTGGAATAGATAAAAGAACAATAGATGTTTCTACTTTAGCAAAAGGATGTTACATTCTATTATTAGAAAATGAATTAAATCAAAACTTTAAACCGATTAGATTTATAAAAAATTAGATTAACTTTAGTTTGATGTTACTTGCCTGTGAATAAAAACAAAATTGATATAGAATTATTGACAAAAGCCTCTGAGGGAAACAGAAAGGCTCAATACGACCTATACCGATATTGCTTTGATTTATTAATGCCCATTTGTTTTAGATACATGAAAAATGAAGAGTTTGCGAGGGAAGAGTTGAGCACAGCTTATGTAAAAATAATTAATGGATTGAAAAAATGGGACGATTCAAAAAGTTTTGATCCCTGGG
>JBMYYT010000057.1:0-11602 GCA_049609665.1 Flavobacteriales bacterium
ATCCAAGATGGAAATATAGACGATTGGGATGCCATGATGGACGGAAATGTGAAAGGATTATTGTACGTAACCAAAGCTATTCTTCCCAACATGATTAAGCGAAACTCAGGGTTTATTGTGAATATTGGCTCAGTAGCTGCGAAAGAAGTGTATCCAAACGGAAATGTATATTGTGCATCAAAACATGCTGTGGATGCTTTGAGCAAATCCATGCGAATAGATTTAGCTGGGCATAATATTAGAGTTTCGGCAATTCATCCAGGGGCGGTAGAAACTGAATTCTCTGAAGTGAGATTCAAAGGAGATAAAGAAGCAGCTGATAAAGTTTATCAAGGATTTGATGCTTTGCAAGCCAAAGATATTGCTGAGGTAATTGAGTTTGTTACTTCCCGTCCAGGACACGTGAATATTGAAGATTTAGTTGTTTATCCCACTGCTCAAGCCAATACGACTACTTTAATTAGAAAATAGAAATGAGATTATTCATTCTTTTTATATTGATTAATACTTCTTTGTTGTGTCAAGATAATTCTCAAGATTCCACTCAAACTATTGATACTTGTAAAATTTTAATCCCGCAATTTGTTAGAAGTTCATGTCCTCCTGTAAACGGATACCCAATAAAATATAATTGTAATCCTGATACGTTTCTTTTAAAAATATTTAATAGATGGGGAAATTTAGTTTTTGAAACAGAGAATATTGATATCCTATTAGATGAGTGTCGCGACCAAACAAGGGAAAATCTGGAAAAACTTCCACAAGGCACTTATTTCTATATTCTTTCAGCTTCTTATACAAATAAAGAACCAATATTAAAAACCGGATATCTATCATTTGGAAGAAAGTATGATTAACTTAAAATCTGTTAAATTCTGAGGGAGAGCTTGTTTTGGACATTGATTCGATTGGGGAGTTCGTTGAGGTGTAAATAATTTAATCAATTATTTACCAGTTCAATTGTTGCGATTGCATCTTTATACTGCTCCAAAACCGCTCCATCAAATTTATAATTTGTAATGTTTTCTAAGTTGTATAATATGCCTTTCGCTCTATTGTTTCCAACTAAAGTAAGTAGCTCCAGTTTAGAAATTATTTCTTCCCATGCCCAGTCATGTTGTAATCCATTGTCTTTATTTAAAATAATGTAATCCAAAAAATCTGTTTGTTTTTTCTCTGAAATCTTTGGATTTCTGAAAATTATTTTTGCCTCAACATAAGTTAAGGAGTCACTGTTAAGGGTGATAAAATCGTAGTACATTGGTGTGCTACTAAATTCCCAATTTTTTCCGACTGGCAGTCTTTTCAAATTAGTAATCTTTAATGTATCTTTCTTAAAGTCTACTTTATAAGATTGAGCTCCATCGCTGTATTCCTCAATTAATTTTTGCGATTTGCAATTGAAAAAAGAAAACTCAGAGTAAAGAGAATCTTCTGTTTTATTTCCGCAAAGAGCAACATAGATATCATTTGAAAAGATATATAGATTTTCTGGTAGATATTCTTCAGAAACATCTTTTTGATTTTCTGAACAAGTGCAATTTAATACTTGATGATTAAGTGACGATTTTAATTTGCAACTAAATAAAAGACCTGAAATAATAATTATCGGAAAAACTCTTTTAAAATTCATATTTAAATATGTAAAAAACGAAACGGCTTTCCAAATATTTGAAAAGCCGTTACAAATTAATTCAATAAATTAATATTACCCCAAAAACGGATATCTATAATCCGTAGGAGTTACAAAAGTCTCCTTGATTGTTCGTGGAGAAACCCATCTCAACATATTCAAGATTGATCCTGCTTTGTCATTCGTTCCCGAACCTCTTGCCCCTCCAAATGGTTGTTGACCCACAACAGCACCGGTTGGTTTGTCATTGATGTAAAAGTTACCTGCTGCATTTTTTAATTTTTCTGCTGCTAACTCAATCATATACCTGTCTTGAGAGAAAATTGAACCTGTAAGCGCATACTCAGAAGTTGCATCTACCATCTCTAAAGTTTCTTCAAATTTATTCTCATCATAGACATAGATAGTAATTACTGGGCCAAATATTTCTTCACACATTGTTCTGAATTTAGCACTTTTTGTAACCACAACAGTAGGCTCAATAAAATATCCTTTTGATTTATCGTAGTTTCCACCAGCTACTATTTCTGCATCATCTTGTTTCTTGATGTAATCAATGTAGCCAGCAATTTTGTCAAATGCGTTTTCATCAATTACAGCAGTAATGAAGTTTCCAAAATCTTCTGGAGATCCCATTTTCATGGAAGCCACATCTTCTTTCACATATTCAATTACTTCATCAGCCATATTGGATGGCAAATAAACTCTTGATGCTGCCGAACATTTTTGTCCTTGAAATTCAAATGCTCCTCTTGAAATTCCTGTTGCAACTTGTTTAGGAACAGCAGACTTATGAGCTACGATGAAATCTTTCCCTCCAGTTTCCCCTACGATTTTTGGGTAAGTTCTGTATTTAGAAATATTATCTCCAATAGTTTTCCATAAATGTCTGAATACTCCTGTAGACCCTGTAAAGTGAAGACCTGCAAAATCTTTATGATTAAAAACAACTTCACCTGCCTCCGGTCCATCTACCAACACCATGTTGATAACACCATCTGGCAATCCAGCTTCTTTGAATAATTCCATAATTACTTGAGCCGAATAAATTTGGCTTTCTGCTGGTTTCCAAACTACTACATTTCCTAACATAGCTGGCGCTGCACATAAATTGGCAGCAATTGCCGTAAAATTAAATGGAGTAATCGCAAATACAAATCCTTCAAGAGGTCTGTATTCCAATCTGTTCCACAATCCTGGATTAGAATCAGGTTGTATTTCAAAAATTTCTTGCATATAAGCAACATTCATCCTCAAGAAATCAATTAACTCACAAGAAGCATCAATTTCTGCTTGGAAACAATTTTTTGATTGTGCCAACATGGTTGCCGCATTCATTTTAGCTCGGTATGGTCCAGCCAATAAATCAGCTGCTTTCAAGAAAATTGCTGCTCTGCTGTGCCAAGACATGTTTTCCCAATCGCTTTTTGCTGCCAAAGCCGCTTCAATAGCATCTTCAACGTGCTTTTTTGTTCCCATGCTATAGGTTCCTAAACTATGTTTATGATCGTGAGGAGGAGACATAGTGAATTTATTATCTGTGTGTATCTCTTTGCTTCCTATGTATGACGGAACCTCAATTTTGCTGTTATACATTTCTTTGTACTTAGCCTGTAATTCAGCTTTCTCTGGGCTTCCTGGTGCGTAACTCAATACCTCTTCATTTCCTTGAAACGGTACGTTATAAAATCCTTTTGGCATTGTTTGTGTGGTTTTTTATTTGTAAAATAATTTACGTAAAATTACGGATAAGTAAAGAGAAATGAAAGTCTATTTTTTTTATTCTCTTTTCGCTCAAATTTTCTTGTATGACAAAGTATATTCTTCTTAGTGTGTTTTTGTTTTTGAGCTGTTCGTTAAGCTCCCAAATATTAATAGGTAGCGTAATTGATGAGGAAGATAACCCTCTGATTGGAGCAACAATTCTGAATCTTAATTCTAAAAAAGGAACTGTTTCTGATGGAACAGGAAGATTTATTCTCGAAACTTATTCTGGTGATTATATTCAGCTTTCATTTATTGGAAAAAAAACTCGGGTAAAACAAATTTCTGTTACAAAACAAGATACTATTTACATGATTTTTGTTTTGGAAGAGGATGTGAATAAAATAAAAGAATTTACCGTATCTGGCAAACGAATAAAAAAAGTAGCAGGAGATTTTAAAGAATATATATTGGATTATTTACCCTTGCCCGATGACAAAATTGTGGTGTTAAAAAAGCAAAAAAGAACTTATTACCTGTCATTGGAAGAAATGGACACCACTTATTATAAAAGAAAGATTGATTTTGATAAACCCAAACGTTTTGTGAGAGATTGCTATGGAAATGTCCACCTTATTTGTAAAGAAAAAGCACATCAACTTTGGCTTACGGATACCATTATGCCTTTGTATGAAGTGAGTCACAAACAATTTGATAAATTTTTGAAGCCTTTGTTGTTTTGCGATGATTATCAAGTAATTACCAGAAAATTCTCTAACCATAATAAATTGTTTCAAATTCATCATGTTGAAACAAGCTCAAAAACGCCAAAGCTACTCTACAAAACTTATGATAAAGAAGCTGAGAAAATTGCTGCAGGTTGGTATAACCAAATAATAGCGCATTATTATGCTAATACCCCAACAGAACAAAACATAATAGAAAATGAAGTTTGGGATGGAAATGTGATTTCTCTTCAAGTAGATGACCGAGAATCGAATCGAATGATAAGCTGGTATTTGAAAGTAAGAGCCCGCGAACTAAACATCCAATCATTTTCAACAGAAAAAAATGTATATATTTTTGATTTACAAACCGATTCCATTACTACCCTCTCCGTTTTGAGAGATACAAAAACAAAAGTAAAAACGGATATTGACAACATTACTTCATCTACCAAAATAATCCATGATAAATCTACCAATAGGTTTTATTATTTTAAAGAAAACAATGCCATTGCAAAACTTTATGAAATAAACCCTGTAACTGGAAAATCCAACAAAGTAATTACATTGAATGAAGTTAAGTTTATCAAAAACCTGAAAATCCAAGGAGGTTGGCTTTACTTTTTAAAGAAAAAATCTAATGGATATCAGAAGTTGTATCGAGTTAGACTTGTAGAATAATTCTGTTATTTTTTTCATAAAAACAATTTTCATCCTAAATAAATTAGGAATATCTGAAACCTTTTTTATATATTGTACGTTCAATAAAGATATAATCTAAAACAAAACGCCTATTCTATAAAACTACTTTAACAAAATTATTAACCCAATTAATAAAAAGTAGTACTATGGAAACTAATAAGAAAACTTCCGACAAGGAATTAATTAGAAGTTATTTAGAAGGAAATGATTTGGCGTTTGAAATCCTACTTTCTCGATACAAAGACAGAATTTTTAGCTATTTAATCTCGCTGGTTAAAAATAAAAAAATTGCAGAAGACATTTTTCAAGATGCCTTTTTCAAAATTATAAAAACCTTGAAAAAAGGTTCGTATAACGAAGAAGGGAAGTTCTTGCCCTGGGCGATGAGAATTGCACATAACTTGGCTATTGATCACTTCAGAAAAGCGAAGAAAATGCCTACCATAAGTCAGAATCCCTCAAAGAATGAAGACGATGATTTTGACATTTTCTCGATCCTAAAGATGGAAGAAAACAGTATCGAAGACGATATGATTGAAGATCAAATTCACAAAGATGTGAGAAACATCATTGATTATTTGCCAGATGAACAAAGAGAAATTATTTTGTTGAGACACTTCAAAGAAATGAGTTTTAAAGACATAGCTGAAGCCAAAGACATCAGTATCAATACTGCTCTTGGAAGAATGCGTTATGCACTCATTAACCTCAGAAAAATTATTGAAACCAATAAAGTGAATTTGACAGTTTATTAGTCAGACGATGAATTTATAATCTAACCTCATTGGTTCCTCAACCAGTGAGGTTTTTTTTATTACTTTTGTCCATGGAATTTGAGGGAAAATGTATCATATTTTCCGCTCCATCAGGAGCTGGAAAAACAACAATTGTTAAACATTTGTTAGAGGTAACTCCATGGCTTGAGTTTTCTATTTCTGCAACCAGCAGAGCGAAAAGAGAATTTGAAACTGATGGAAAGGACTATTATTTTTTGTCCATTGATGAATTCAAAGATCACATTGAAGAAAATAAATTTGTAGAATGGGAAGAAGTATATTCTGATCATTATTATGGCACTCTTAAATCTGAATTGGAAAGGATTTGGAAAAACAAAAAGCACGTGATTTTTGATGTAGATGTGATGGGAGGGATAAAACTAAAATCAATATTTGGAGAGAAAGCATTGTCTATTTTTGTGCAACCCCCATCTGTTGAGGAACTTGAGTCAAGATTGATAAGAAGAGGAACTGAAAATCAGGAAAACCTATCAAGAAGAGTGGGGAAGGCAAAATCCGAAATGCAATTTGCAGATGAGTTTGATTATATCCTTATCAACGATGTGCTTGAAGTAGCTGAAAAAGAAGTGGAATTGGTCGTTCAATCTTTTATTCAAAATAGCGAAGAAGAATGAAAAAAGTAGGCTTGTTTTTTGGTTCGTTTAACCCTATTCATGTTGGACATTTGGTTATTGCTAATCATATAGCTCAATCCGAATTTGTGGATGAGGTATGGTTTGTGGTTTCTCCTCAAAACCCTTTTAAAGAAAAAAAATCTTTGCTTGCCGACATTCACAGGTTGGCATTAGTGAATGAGGCAATTTTTGAAAATCCAAAACTCAAATCTTCAAACATCGAATTTTCAATGCCTAAACCTTCCTATACATCCGATACTTTGGCGTATTTAATAGATAAGTATCCAGGAACTGAGTTTTCGCTTATCATGGGAGAAGACAATATCAAGTCTTTTCATAAGTGGAAAAACTATGAAGTGATTTTAAAAAACCATCAGATTCTAGTATTCCCAAGAGTTGGAGTGGATGACGAACTAAAAGCTAAAAGTGAAATATTAAAACACAAGCAAGTACATCTTTTAGAAGACACTCCTGTAATGGATATCTCTGCAAGTTTTATTAGAAAACAGATTAAAGCAGGAAAAAGTGTTGCGTATTTATTGACTGAAAAAGTGGAGAAGTACGTGGATGAAATGAGGTTTTATAAGTAATCCCTTATTTTAAATTGTCATTCCTTCGGAGGCAGGAATCTTACTCATTTGTTGTTCTGCTTAATAATAAACATTACAAGCAATCACTGGCTTTGTTCATTTTTTCCATTGATGAAAAAACGAACAAAAAAAATCTATGTCTTTTCAAGGTTTTCTGAGAGACAATTGTGCTTTCTATTGCTTTTTCCCACTAAAGACTTGAGTTAATTTGGATTTATCCGAAGCTGATGTATCACACTAAGAAAAGACCGATAATTAATGTCAACAATTATAGTGAATTTAAAGATTATGTTTATTTTTAACTATGTATGTTGTAAATTTTCTATTTTTAATCTGTCTTGCATCAATTTCTTGTAATCAGAAAATTGAGAAAAAAGAATACCCAACACCAATTCCTCCTAAAATAGAATCTGAAGAAATCCCTGTTGTGGAAACAAGAGAAGATGAAATTCAAAGGTATCAATCAACAGCAAAACTCTTGGATTCTAATAGTTTTTTAGCTCTTAAAAAAGCTTTGGATAAAGCAAAAAAGAAGATTCATCTGAATAATTATTACAAAAAATTCCTCCACAAAACCTCGGACAGTCTATATGAAATTCAAGTGTCTATATCTGTTAAAAAAGTTTTTGGAAACAAAAGGAAACATTTAATAATCAAAAGAGGAGTTGATGAATATTATAAGGTAAATATTTATTCTATATCGGGTAAGGAGATAATTCCTGTTTTAAAATTTGAGCTTGAGGATCACACATATATGAGTGACTCTATATTTGATGTAAACGGAGATAACTTGAAAGACTATGTTGTTAATTGGTATGGAGCTTCAGGCTGTTGCCCAAGATACAGAAACTCTGTTTTCATTAGCAAAAAGAATGGAGGATTTGAAAGCGAAATTGACTTTATTAATTCAACTTTCTATCCCAAAGACAAGAAAATATTAGGAATGACTTATGGGCATCCCGGAGAAGTGTCTCTCTATAAATTAAAATGGAAAGGAGTTAAAATTGACACAATCGAATATATAAATATTGATACAAGCTCAAATAGGGAAACTCCTTTTTTTAAAACAAAAGTAGATTATTGGGGACAAAAAGATATTGAAAAAATTCCTTTGGAAAAACTACCCAAAGAATATGAAAACATCGGTGATGGTTGGTTTTACGAGGAACTCTAAACCAAACTTCTCTCAATCTCTTTAATCATAGATTCAAAGAATAAACGACCATCCGTATTATTTAATTCATTGTCTGCAGCACGTTCTGGGTGAGGCATCATTCCAAAAACTGTTCGTTGTTTGTTGGTTACACCCGCAATATTCTCGACTGAGCCATTTGGATTATTCGTTGAATCAATATTTCCGTTTTCATCACAATATCTAAACAAAATTTGCTCGTTATCGTTCAACTCTTTAATAGTCTCTTCCGAAGCAAAATATCTCCCCTCTCCATGAGCGATAGGAATTTTATATCCTTTTCCTTTTTCAAGATTAGCGGTAATTGCTGTGTTGTTGGTTTGCGGTGCGATGTGTACGTTTTTACAAATAAATCTTTGATTATCATTGTGTAACAATGCTCCAGGTAGTAAACCTGACTCACACAAAATTTGAAATCCATTACACACTCCAATGGCATATCCCCCATTATTGCAGTGTTCGATTACCTGCTCCATAATAGGAGAAAACCTTGCGATAGCTCCTGAACGTAAATAATCTCCGTAAGAAAAACCACCCGGAACAACAACTACATCTACACCTTGCAAGTCAGTATCTTTGTGCCAAAGGTTTACAACATCTTGATTCATAATGTTTTTCAACACATAGATCATGTCTTCGTCACAATTGGACCCTGGGAAAGTAATTACTCCAAATTTCATAAAGGAAAGGTTTGATTTATTAGTCCTCAAAAGTAAGAAAAATTTATCTCAACAAGAAGGTAGCTCCAATACAAATTAAGAACAGAAGTTCTTTCCATTTGAAAGAGGAATTTGAAAAGTAGAATGATAGAAAAATGGATAATGGAACTGCTATAACAAACATCGCATAGCCTTGAGGAAAAATAAATAGGCTGATAAAGGCAACGAGAATAGAGGCTATAAGAAAGGCGAATAAATTTTTAGTTAACCTTAAAGTGTTAATGTCTGTTCCACTTCTTTTACTATTAGCCATTTGGAATCCATTTATTGACAAAAAAATAAAAAGAAGAAATACGACTCCATATTTCCAATTGATTTTAGGGAATTCGTAATTGATATTTATATCTGTCAAAGAATTGTTTGGATTATCTACAAGCGAAGAAATCATAAAAACATAGCCCATAGGAATTAAAAAACCTACCAATATCAGAATAACTTCTTTAAGTGTTACTCTTCTTATTGCACTTAGGTTTTGAATTAGAATAAAAATAAGAATCCCCAAAATTGGATTATGAAAAATAAGTATCCCAAGAAGAATGGCTGAATTAAAAACCTGTTTTTCATGTGTTTTATCTTCAATAAAGAATAATAAATAGTTAACAAAAAAGGCAAGAAAAAAAGAAACCAAACTAAATACTAATAGGTTTGGACTTAATAATTGAGTAGAAATTAATAAGACATAGAGAAACAAAAACAAATTATTAGGTTCATAGCTAAGCAAATATTTTTTTATTCGATAATTCAAGAAGAATCCAGCTATCATTGCAATTACGAAAGAAATTATTATCGAATGCTGTTTTGAAATATGGAAAGAAAATTCCCCAATATTAACTTCTTGACCATAATCAAGCGTAAAACTGAAATAAGCAACCCCCCATAATAGTACCGACATCATCAGTACGATTACATAACTAAGAACATTATTCTTGAAGAGGTTTGTTAGCATAATCAATAAAAATACTTACTGAGTTTGAAGTAATAGATTAAAGTTATTTATATTTGTAAACAATAGTAAAAAAACGGAATTATGAATTGGTTAGTATCAATATTGGAAGGATTATTTGATTGGGCATTTAAGGGGTTAGAAATCTTGAGAAACGCGCCATGGATTGTTTTTACAATAGTAATCTGTTTTGGATTATTATATTGGATGATAGTTCAACAAAAATATAATAGACAAGCTGACGCTGATTCAAACCAAATCAAGTAAACTTAATCTAAATCGAATCCGATATCTTTTCGGTAATAGATTTTTTCGAAACAAATTTTATTTAAAGAAGCATAGGATTTATCTAATGCTTCTTTTTTATTTGCCCCAAACGAGCTTATAGCTAATACTCTTCCTCCGTTCGTTAAAATTTTACCCTCTACCTTTTTGGTTCCAGCGTGAAAAACTATACTGTCTTCAACACTTTCTATTCCTTCAATTGCTTTTAATTTCTCGTAAGTTTCAGGGTAACCTCCAGATACAGCCATAACAGTGCATACAGTTTTATCCGTAACTTTAAATTCTATTTCATAGAGTTTTTTGTTTCCTGTGGCTTCAAATACTTCCACTAAATCCGATTCTATTCTTGGGATAACCACTTCAGTTTCTGGGTCTCCCATTCTTACGTTATACTCAATAACATAAGGATCTCCTCCAACATTCATAAGTCCAATGAACAGAAATCCAACATAGTCAATACTATCTTTTTTCAATCCGTCTACTGAAGGTTTTACAATTCTTTCTTCTACTTTTTCTAAAAAATCTTGAGTAGCAAAAGGTACAGGAGAAATTGCTCCCATTCCTCCAGTATTTAAGCCTTTGTCTCCTTCTCCAATTCGCTTATAATCCTTCGCTGTAGGAAGTACTTTGTAATTCTCTCCATCCGTCAATACAAAAACAGACAACTCTATTCCATCCAAAAACTCTTCGATTACTACTTCTTGACTTGCTGCTCCAAATTTTGAGTTAGCCAGCATTTCGGTTAATTCCTTTTTCGCATCCGCTAAATTATCTGGAATTACCACTCCTTTTCCAGCTGCCAATCCATCTGCTTTCAGGACAAATGGGGGATTTAATGTTTCTAAAAAAGCAAAACCTTCTTCCAGAGTTTCAGCAGTAAAAGCTTTATATCTTGCTGTTGGAATATTATGTCTTTGCATAAATTCTTTGGAGAATTTTTTACTGCCTTCTAATTGTGCACCCAATTTTTTTGGACCAATTATATGAATGTGTTTCAATTCTTCTTTTTCAGAAAAATAATCGTGAATACCCTCTACAAGCGGCACTTCAGGACCCACTACAATCATATTTATTTCGTTTTCCACAGAAAATTTAGCAATTCCATCAAAATCAGAAACCGATAAATTGATATTTTTTCCTACTTCTTCTGTCCCTGCATTACCAGGAGCGATAAATAAGTTGGATAATTTTGGACTTTGTGCCAATTTCCAAGAAATGGCGTGTTCTCTGCCTCCTGAGCCTAATACGAGTATATTCATGTGGGATATTTTTTACAAAATTATCATTAAAAATTAAATTAATTCTATTATTAGTTGCTTTTGACAACAAAAAAATTACTTTTGCGTAATAATAGAAATTTAAAATACAGAAAATTATGTATTGGACATTAGAATTAGCATCGTATTTAGAAGATGCACCATGGCCTGCAACCAAAGAAGAACTGATTGATTACTCCATGCGTAGAGCTGCTCCACTAGAAGTTGTTGAGAATCTACAAAGTATTGAAGAAGAAGGAGAAATCTATGAATCTATCGAGGACATTTGGCCAGATTATCCCACCAAAGAAGATTTCTTCTTTAATGAGGATGAGTACTAAAACTAAGTAAACTTAATTGTTACAGAACCCGATTTGACTATGTTGAATCGGGTTTTTTGTTTTACCTTAAGTTCCTAAATATTTATATCTAAATGAAATTT
>JBMYYT010000058.1:0-6270 GCA_049609665.1 Flavobacteriales bacterium
AAAAACCGTTACTTTAATTACGGGATTCATAGGCACTGAAGAAGATTTAAAAGCACTCGGAAAAGAACTAAAATCAAAATGTGGAGTGGGTGGAAGTGTTAAGTATGGAGAGATTATTATTCAAGGAGAGGTAAGAGAAAAAGCGCTTAAGCTGCTGTTAGATAAAGGATATAGAGCTAAAAAAAGTGGAGGATAAATGAAAAAAAATAAGTATGTTAAATTTAATAAATCTGATTTTTTTGAATTTTGGTTAAATTACTTTTTAATTAACTTATCATTATTTTTCATTTTTCTGCCTGAATTCGATGATGTTTATATAAGCAATAGAATTTCAAGTTCCCTGTTTGTTTATGTTTTAATTGCTATTACTTTTTTTATTTACAAATTAAGGGTGAGAAGATACCGCGTAATAAATAAATCGTTATCAGAAAATCAATTTAAAGAACTTTGCGAAGCACATCTCTTAATTTCCAATCAAATAGTATCAAAAAAAACAAAAAATCATTATACTTCAATTGCAAATTCAGGATGGCATTGGGATGGAGTTCAGTTTAATTTAAAGAGATTGAAACATACAATTTTAGTAAATACAATGTCAGTTCCCTCTATTCGCTCCAATCCTTTTTGTTTTAATATTCGAAGGAAAAATATGGCATTATTATTAGAATTAATTGAAGATATTGAACTTGGTAAAGATGTGCTTTTAAAAGCAAATAAAATTCTTAACAAGAATGAACTAAATTTTTGGAAACAAAAAGAATGGGGGATTATTTCTATTTTAAAAAGATTATTTATTTACTCAATATTTTTAACTTGTTTATACTTTATCTTTTATACTATCAAAAAACCCGAAGCCATAATCTTATTTGTTCCATTGGTATTATGTGGATATTTCATATTTTGGGATTTAATGATTTTATTAATAAAAAAAGATTTAAGAAAGAAAAAATGAAATCACCTAAACAACTCATAGCCGCAATTGGTCATTCTATAACTGGAGTATTGACCGCATTTAAAGACGAAACGAGTATAAAAATTCAATTCATTTTAGGAATGGTAACTGTCTTTTTTGGATTCTATTTTAATATATCCAAAACCGAATGGTTTGCTGTAATTCTCTGTATTGCTGGGGTTCTGGGTATGGAAATCATGAATTCTGCTATCGAAAATTTGTCCGATAGAATTACGACAGAAAAAGATCCTTTTATAAAAAAAGCCAAAGATATGGGTGCGGGTGCTGTAATGATGATGGCTCTTGCTTCAATAATAGTGGCTTGTATCATTTTTATTCCTAAATTTATTGCCTAACCCAAAAACCATTATGATTAAAGTCTCTCAGGTAACAAAATCCTATGGTCAGCTCCAAGTATTAAAAGGTGTTGATTTGGAGATAAAACAAGGTGAAATTGTATCCATTGTAGGAGCCTCGGGTGCTGGAAAAACCACTCTGCTTCAACTCATCGGTACATTAGACAATCCTGATACTGGTTCTATTACTTTTTTGAACACGAATGTCTCGGCTTTGAAGAAAAAAGAATTAGCTAAGTTTCGAAACAAAAACATTGGTTTCGTTTTTCAGTTTCATCACTTACTTCCTGAATTTAATGCATTGGAGAATGTGTGCATTCCAGGTTATATAAGTGATACTCCAAAAAAAGAAGTAGAAAAAAGAGCTAAAGAATTATTGAAAATGCTTGGTTTGGAAGATAGGATTCATCATAAACCCGCTGAGCTATCTGGAGGTGAACAGCAACGAGTTTCTGTGGCAAGGGCCTTGATAAATAGTCCTGAGGTCATTTTGGCGGATGAACCAAGTGGAAACTTAGATTCCAAAAATGCAGAAGAATTACATAATTTATTTTTCAAATTAAGAGATGAATTTAATCAGACCTTTATAATCGTCACACACAACGAAGTTCTCTCGAATATGAGTGACAGGAAGCTAATAATGAAAGATGGCGTAATTATTAATTAAATGAAAGTCCTTTTTATTGACGATACTCACCCCATCCTCTATTCCATTTTCGAAGAAAAAGGTTGGGAAGTTATTGTGAAAAATAAAACTTCAAAGGAAGAATTAGCTAAAGAGTTATCCCAATACCAAGGAATTATAGTTCGAAGTCGAATGATTTTGAATAAAGATTTTATCTCAAAAGGAAAAAACTTAAAATTTATCGGTAGACCTGGAGCTGGATTAGAAAACATTGATGTTGAATTTGCCGAAAGCCAAGGAATTAAGATTTTTAGATCACCCGAAGGAAACAGAGATTCTGTTGCTGAGCATGGAATTGGGATGTTATTAATGCTTTTCAATAAATTGAATCAAGCCAATTCTCAAGTGAAGCAAGGAATATGGGACAGAAAAGCCAATTGGGGTATTGAACTGAAAGGTAAAACCGTTGGGTTAATTGGGTATGGAGTAATGGGAAAAGCCATGGCTCAAAGATTTTCTGGGTTTGGAATAAACTGTATTGTTTATGATAAATATTTGTCCAATTATGGAGATGAATTTGCTAAAGAAGTTTCATTAAATGAAATCTATGAAGAATCTGATGTTGTTTCGTTGCACACTCCCCTAACCCATGAAACGAAAGGGATGATTGATAAAGAATATTTATCAAAATTCAAAAAACCTATTTATTTCCTTAATACTGCAAGGGGGCAATCTTTGGTGTTGAATGATTTAGTTGAATTTCTCAAATCTGGAAAAATATTGGGTGCTTGCTTAGATGTTTTGGAATATGAAAAAACCAGTTTTGAAGAAATGTTTAAGGAAGATAAAACTTCGGCTTTTGATTATTTAGCAAAAGCTGAAAATGTAATTCTATCTCCTCATGTTGCTGGATGGACGGAACAATCCAATATTAAAATTGCAAAATTTTTAGGAGAAAAAATTATTTCAAATTTTTAACTGAGATCAATTGTATTATTCATGAAGTATCAGAATTGGACTTTTTGAGTGTTTTGCCAATTTTTTACTCATACTTGGATGGAACATCTTATCAAAGAATTTTCTTTCTCGAGTTACAACCGATAATAATTGATTTTTCTTAACAGCTTTTAATACAGCATCCTCAATATCATTGGATTGAATTAATTGAATATCATAATTAAAAGAATCAAAAATTATCTTTAAGCTTTCCTTCTTTTTTTCCAATCTCTCTTCATGATCCTTATCGTCAGTTTTAAAAACATTAAAAAACCTAACATCCATTTCTAATTTTGTTGCAAACTTTTTGAGGAAATTCATGGAATCTACAGATTTAAAACTATCTAAACTACAAGCCATTAATATAGTATCAATCTCAGAAAATTTGGATTCATTTGGAACCGCCAATATTGGAATCTTTACTTTGTCAACAATTGCTGCCGTTGTGCTTCCCATAAAAACATCTTTTAAACCAGTGGCACCAGTAGTTCCAATTACAACCATGTCAAAATCCATATTCTCAGAGTATCGAATAATTGAGTTGGCAGGTATATTGAAATCTGAATATCCAGAAAACTTAAGTTTAGGATGAGTATTCTCCAACTTTGTAATTAAAGAATTTAATTCTCTATTTGTTTCGGTTCGCATTTCTTCCTGAATATTAATTACAATACTCGCTGAACCGCTTGAAGGAACATGGTATGCGCTTAATAATACAATCTCCGCTTTCATTTTTTTTGCGATGTACAACGCGTAATTCAATGCATTTTCTGCACATTCCGAAAAGTCTGTAGGAACCAATATTTTTCTCATCTTGATATTTTTATAGCTTATTGCATAAAAATAAATCAAGTTCATTGCCCGTAAGATGACGAATGTCAGTTTAAAAACAATACTTTGTCAAAATCCTATTGATTTATCTTATAAAATTCGCTAAATGAAATTTTACTTTCTTTCAAGAAGGCATATCCTAAGTATAATGTCGAAGCAAAATACGAAAGAGAAGTTGCTAAACCAGCCCCAATCAATTCATATTGATTAATTAAAATCCAACCAAAAGCAATCAATGTAATTAATCCAATTGCAGAGGCTTTGATTAAATAATGATAAATTCCTTTTCCAGACAGATAATGAGAAAAGCTTTGATTAATTGCAATAGAAATTACACCTAACCCTAAAGCTATAATTATAGGTTGAACTCCTTTTACATCGTCTCCAAAAAAGAATAAAATCCAGGACTCAGGTATAAAAACCAAAATTAAAAACAATCCTAACGTACCGAAAAAAGATAGTTTTAAAAATTTCAAACTAAGTGACTTACGTTTAGTTTCATTTTCTTCATTAGCCACTTTCCCATATTGAATTATGGCAAGAGCTTTGGACGGAATCCAGAGACTTTCAGCAAGCTGAACCGCTACGATAAAAATACCTAAAACACTTCCCATAGTTTTATCAATTATAAAATAGAGCAATCGATAATTTAATAGTTGAACTATGTTTGAAGATTGAATTTGAAATCCATAATTAAAAGCGGTTTTAAATAATACTTTAAATTCTTCATCAGGTTGGTTATTCTCTAACTTAAATAAAAAAACAAAAGAAAACACTAATACTGCGAGGTAAGAAAGCAATAGAGAAAATACAAAATTATGAATGGAAATTTCAATAACTAAGAATAAAACAACCTGAGTTATTTTTTGAATTAATTTCAAGGAATTATGAAATTTCATTTTTTCTTTTCCTATAAAAAGCTGGTTATGAATAGAAAAAACACATTCAAAAAATCCAATAACCAAAATCCAAATTATATACTCACGAGGTGCCAAATCAAAAATATATAAAATCGCGCTCATGAATAGAGAAGAAAATATTGCCCAAGAATAGGATATTTTCAATAGAGATTTAACCGATTTTCTTGAGGCTAAATAAACTAAAGAAGAACCACCAACTAAGTTATTAATCATAACTATAAAACTTATTCCCAACACAATTAATCCCATTTCAGATACTCCTTCTTTCAATAGAATTTTAGAAACTGTTGCCACAAGAATAAAATTCATCACAGCGATTGCACCCAAAGTAAAAGTGGTATTTGTTATCGTCTTAATCACTTGATTATAGATTTATACAATTCATAATACTGCTTACCTACCACCTCATTATCATATCGATTAACAGCATTGGATCGAATTAATTCAGGGTCATAGATGTCCAAATTATTCAACATATACTCAATGGCTTCTTTTAATTTTTCAGTATTTTTTGGTTCTACAATCAAACCATTAGATTTATCTATCATCTCAGGTATTCCACCAACTGAACTTGAAACAACTGGCAATCCACAACAATGACTTTCAGAAATTACTACCGGTAAATTCTCATAGTTACTAAACAACAAGAAAAAATCTGAATACTGATAAAACTCAACAATCTCTTGCGGTGTCTTGGTGGTATGATACTCCACAAACCTATCTTCCAACCCGATACTTTTTTGAATTTGTTTTGCATTCTGAATATCTCCATCTGAAACTATAATCAATTTAAAATCAATACGTTCATCAGAAATTTTCTTCAGAGTTCTGAAAATCCCACTTATATTTTTGTGGTCATCCACCAAAGTAGAAACATGAAGAATTTGTTTAATTTTATTATCTTTTTTTGTTCCCAAAGAAAATAAATCTGTGTCAACTACATTGGGTATCACAGCATAATTTCCATTCAATCCTCTCTTTTTCATTGAATTAGCCAAATGATTTGAAACAGGAACTATTCGTTCAGCTTCGCTCGCAACAACTCTCATTTTTCGTTTGACAAAAAATTTAAGCTTTTCAAAATCATTTTTGTAAGTCAAAAACAAAGTCCAATGTTCGGTAAGGATAAAAGGAATATTTCTTTTCTTCTTTAACTCATAAGCTATCATTCCAGCAGGAAAAGTAACATTGCAATGAGTAACATTCCACTTTGTGACTTTAAATTGCTTCTCAACACATTCAATTCCAGACTGATAAGATTCTCTATACCGATTAAATTTCGTGAAATTTGAAAGTAATGGAATCTTGGAAGTTACTTTTTTATAGTAAACCAAAGTTGTATTTACTCCGTTTATAATACTGTTCTCAATTTCAAAATCAGATTTTACTTTCTCACTTGAAATCACGCAAACAACATACAAATTAACAAAAGGATTTATGGCTTCGGCATGGCGCTGAACAAAATTACCCAGTGTAGGATGCTCTCTACTTGGGTACCAACTCGAAATTAATAATACATTTGGTTTTTGCATTCGGCTCAAAGAATTACTTTTGTCTAACGGCTAAGCGAATATACTATTTTATACTTGC
>JBMYYT010000058.1:6280-11414 GCA_049609665.1 Flavobacteriales bacterium
AACGAAAATTGTTATTAACCCTCAGATTATTCAAATAAATGAACAAAAACCTAAAAATAATTTTCATGGGAACTCCTGATTTTGCGGTGGAGTCACTTAAAGTATTGGTTGAAAACAACTATGAAGTAGTTGGAGTGATTACCGCACCAGACCGACCAGCAGGTAGAGGAAGAAAATTACAAGAGTCAGCTGTGAAAAAATATGCGGTTTCGCAAAATTTGAGAGTCCTACAACCCGAAAAACTTAAGAATCCTGAGTTTATTTCTGAGCTTAAATCATTGAAAGCTAACCTTCAAGTTGTTGTTGCGTTCAGAATGTTACCCGAAATAGTTTGGGATATGCCCAAGTACGGAACATTTAATCTACATGCTTCTCTCCTACCTCAATACCGTGGTGCTGCTCCAATAAACTGGGCAATAATGAACGGAGAAAAGAAAAGCGGAGTCACTACTTTCTTTATCGAAAAAGAAATTGATACGGGTAAAATCTTGTTTCAAGAGGAAGTAAAAATTAAGAAAAAAGACGATGCTGGAAGTCTGCATGACAAACTAATGGCTGTTGGAGGTGAATTAGTGTTAAAAACTGTAAAAGCCATAGAGGCAGATGATTACTCTGAAACTTCACAGGAATCCCTATTCAACTCAGAAACAGAATTAAAACCGGCTCACAAAATATTCAAAGAAGATTGTAAAATTGATTGGTCAAAATCCATAAAGAAAATCAACAATTTTGTGAGAGGACTTTCTCCTTACCCTTGTGCTTGGACCGAGTTTATTGATAATGATGGTAAGATTCTATCTACCAAAATTTACAAAGTAAAAGTGTTGGATAAAAAGAAGCATAAACTCTCAGTTGAAACAGATAATAAAACTTTTATTCGAATCAACACACCCAAAGGAAAATTGTCCATTATGGAATTTCAGCCTGCTGGAAAAAGAAAAATGAAGGTTATTGAATTTTTAAAAGGTAACAATTTCGATAACTATACCCTTAAAAACTAAAGTTCTACTACGGAAAGTGCTCGAGGTCCAAATTGAGTACTTTGACCAGAATTTATTGACCCTGTTCCACCTTGAACACTCCATTGTAGCCTCACTGTATGAGTTCCAGCAGATACAGGAACAAGTGCATGAAGATTAGCGGTCCACAATATTCCACCGTTATTATTTTGTTCACTTTCGTCAATACTTCCTACTTGAACTCCGTCAACAGTAATTCTAAAATTAACCGACAGGTCATTATTACTATTTAATACACCAGGAATCCCTGCTAAAATCAGCAAGTGACTGTTTGCAGTGGTAACAGTTATAGTCATTCCTGGAACATTAACAAAAGAACCAGAAGTAGTGGTAACATTTGCTGTTGAACTCACAGTAGCCCGAGCATTTTCATTTTGAGATTTTCCAGCAACATCAAGACTTATAGACGAATTAGTCTTCCCAACCCCCACTTTTCCATCATCCGAAATTGCCACAGTATCAGAGTTATCAATTGCGGTTTTGGCAAAAACAAAACCTGGTTTTCCAATGTCACTTCCTTTTTTCCATTCCGATGAATCTCTGAATCCCAAGAGGTTTGCTGTGTCTTTTTCTTTAAAATTCCAATAAAAAACTAATAATGAGTCTTTAATAAAAACAATTGAATCTGCTTTTTGGTTTATTTTTGAAAGAGTGCCATCTGTTCCTCCAATATAATAATTCTTATTTATTGAATCAATATACATATCTCCTTCACTTGCTGTTTTAGAGTTATTTATATTAGTAATTTGTAAATCAGTGTAATACTGAGAGTAACAGTTTAAAATTGATAATCCAAGGAAAGCAATCAGAATAATAATAATCTTTTTCATTGTCGAGTAATTTTGAAAACAAATATAAACTTAATTATAGCTGTTTCTTTCATTTCAAATAATGTTACCAAACTTATATTGTTAAAAATTTAATATTTACCTGACAATTAAAGGCTCCAAAACGAGATTTCATCCAATTCAATGCCATTAATTTTCTGTTGAGCTATATCATACTTATACATTATTAACTCTGTGAATCTATTCGTAGCGTGGCTACCCCCTCCATAATTATATAAAATCCCAAAATTTGAATTAGCTGTAAAATCATTTAGAGTATAAGTACCATCAAATTGCTGAATATTATTTCTGCGCATCTTAACTCTATTATCCGTTCTTATACAAGTTATCGCGCTCCAAGTATTATTTGGGTTTATAAAACTTCTTGGGTTATTACAACAATCTCCCGGATCGAAATATGCTCGACCATTAGTCCAGTTAAAATGAGTAAACCATCGATCTCCACCAGCACCACTACTTCCCCACGACACTTGCTGTTTGCTTGTGGAATATACTACTGAAAAAACAGTTCCATTGGCACCGTTATTCGTTAATACTTTAATATCTGTCAAAACATCTAATTTATCATTGGTTCCATCTCCAACAAAATAGGGTCTATTAGCATTAGGGAAAAACCTTGGTTGAAATGCTACCGTAGGTTGAATAGCATTTCTGCACATCCCACTTTGGTCGTACCAAACTGTAACAAAAACATTGCTCCCTGCTCTCCAATTATTGATGGAATCAATATCTACAATAGTATCACTTGCTGCACAAAAATCCATTTCTGCATTATCACTTGCTCTTCTCAATCGTATTATTGGACCCTGATAATCATCATATAATTGACGCATTGAAAAAGCAAAACTAATACTATCTAAAATACTGTCATTCCTCATATGTTGCATTGTAGGAAATTGATTGTAATGCGCTATTTGACCATAACCAGCTGACGAAACTAAAAGAATAAGTAAAAATAAATATTTCATTTTTTTACTTTTTTAAATCTCCAGTGATATGAAAAACATTAGTAGAGGTACAAATTATTCCCGCTCCACTATCTTTTCCAGCAGTTTTGAAGGTGGATAGTCTATTTTTCAGAGTTACTCCTCCAGCACCAACAATCGTAACTTGACCTGCTCCTATTTGATACACACTGATATTATAACCAACTGGCAAACCTGCTGGGATTGTTAAAGTAACAGGGGTTGAACTGTTGAATGTTATTACAGCACTACTCTCACCCATCGAAATCGTGTAATCAGCAGTTTTAGCTATAACTCGAACAAGGTAAGGCGATAGTAACTTTAAAGAACCATCCGTAACTCCAATATATTGTAAATCATTAACAGTATCCTTATACATATCTCCCTCATGAGCGGATAATCCGGTATGTATGGCATCAATTTGAGTTGGAGTATAAAACTGGGAAAAGCCTATTGAACTGGCGAATAGAAATAGGAGTGTAATTAATCTCATGATAATTAATTTTTTAATAAATATAAAAATAGCGATTAGCGAATGGACTCACAAACTTTTAAAAGTTATATTAATCCTAATTTAGTTCATAAATTTACATAACGTGTATTTAGATAATATAGATTCAATGTTATCTTTGCTCAAATAATATTTAATTAAAATTATGGCAGACATATTTACTTTCGGAAATCTTTTTACTCTATTATTGCTTATTATGTTACAAGCGGTACTTGGGTTTGACAACTTACTTTATATTTCTTTAGAATCTAAAAAAGCTCCTGAAGCTGATCAAAAAAGAGTGAGAAAAATGGGGATATTAATTGCCATCGTGTTAAGAATAGTTTTGTTATTTGTATTAGTAGAGGTTATTAATTTATTTAAAGAACCTTTTTCCTTCTTGACAGGAGCAATTGATGGAGTAATAAAGTTTGAATTCAGCGGGCACAGTTTAATTTTACTCGCAGGTGGAGGATTTATTCTTTATACCGCCATCAAAGAGATTTGGCATATGATTTCTGGAGTTCATGACGATGAAGATGGAGAAAGAAAAAAAGAAAGAAAAAAGAAAACAGCTAACGCTGCAATAGTATCCATCGTAATTATGAACTTGGTATTTTCCTTTGATTCAATTTTGGCTGCTATTGGTTTAACTTCAAAAATTGAAAATTCAGTTGTAGCCTTTGTCATTATGGCAATTGCAATCATTGGAAGTGGATTGCTCATGTTACTTTTAGCTGATAAAGTTTCAGATTTTTTAAATAAAAACAGAATGTATGAGGTCTTAGGATTGTTCGTACTTTTTATAGTTGGAATAATGTTAATTACTGAAGCAGGAGAAAAAGCTCATATAGAATTTTTTGATAATCCAATTCACGCTATGAGCAAAACAACTTTCTACTTTGTTATTGCAGTATTAGTAGTAGTGGATATAGTTCAAGGAAGATACCAAAAGAAAATATTAGCAGAAGCCAAAAATTTAGAAGAAAAATGATTCATATAGGAGAATTCAATACACTCACCATTCTTCGGGAGACCGATAATGGTTACTACTTAATTGACAAAGAAGACAATGAGGTATTACTGCCCAATGCCTACATTCAACCTGGTTGGGGAATGGGCGATGAAGTAGAGGTCTTTATTTTCAATGATTCCGAAGATAGACTTACTGCAACGTCTATTACTCCAAAAATCCAATTAGATGGTTTTGCATTACTTCAAGTAAATGATGTGAACAGTGTAGGTGCTTTTCTTAACTGGGGATTACCTAAAGATTTATTTGTACCGTTCAAAGAACAAAAACACAAAATGCGTGAGGGAAAACACTATGTAGTTACAATGTTTTTGGATTACGAAAGTGAACGGTTGGTTGCTTCCAGCAAAATAGATTCTTTTCTTGAATTTGATGAAATAGAAGTAAACACAGGTGACGAAGTTGAAATCATGATTTATGAAAGAACACCTTTGGGTTACAACTGCATTATCAACGGAATACACAAAGGATTGATTTATGAGAACGAAGTTTTTAGAGATTTAAACATTGGCGAACAAACCACTGCTTACATCAAAAATGTTCGAGAAGATAATAAAATTGATGTTTCTCTTCAAAAAACAGGATATGTAGCTCAAGACGAAAACCAAGAAAAAATACTTAACATTCTAAAAGGAGATGCAGGCTACTTGGGACTCACAGACAAGAGCAAACCTGAGCACATTTACGAAGAGCTGCGAATGAGTAAAAAAGCGTTTAAAAAGGCAATTGGAGGCTTGTATAAGCAAAAACTAATTTGGCTTAAAAAGGATGGGGTTTAT
>JBMYYT010000059.1:0-11293 GCA_049609665.1 Flavobacteriales bacterium
AAGATAAAAAAAAGGATTGAAGTTAAACTCCAATCCCTTTCTACTTTTTCTGTTTATTAACCCAATCAATTTACAGAAAATCAACTTTTCCACTGTCCATGTCATAGACAGCACCTACTACTTTTATTTCGCCATTATCCTCCATTTCTTTCAGAATAGGGCTTTGTTTTCTTATTTCGTTTATGGTGTTTTTGACATTACTTTCGCAAGCCATGTGAACAAACTCAGCGTTTTTAGAAGTTCTATCCCCTTCATACTCCAGAGAAGTAACTGCAGGTCTTATTTTGGATAGCATAGGAGTTATGTTTCCTAATTTTACATCATCCACTGCTGCTTTTACAGCACCACAATGCTCGTGTCCCATCACCAAAACTAATTTTGAACCCGATACTTTACAGGCAAACTCCATACTTCCAAGTATGTCTTCGTTTACAAAGTTTCCTGCTACTCGCGCTACGAAAATGTCTCCAATTCCTCGGTCAAATACATCCTCAACCGGCACACGGCTATCCACACAGGATAATACAATTGCTTTCGGGTACTGAGACATAGTGCTATTTCTTACCTGTGCAGAGTGGTCTCGTGCCGTAAGGTCATTATTAATAAAACGCTCATTCCCTTCTTTGAAGGAAGTAATTACTGCATCTGCAGTTAACGCATCTTGTTGTTCTTTGGTTAATACTTCTTGTACTAATCCTTTTATCTCTTGTTTTGTCTCTTCTGGACCTGCATTTACGTTTTCCTGTTTTGGAGCATTACAGCTCATCAAAAGAGCCGAAAATCCAATTGCAATTAATGTTTCCTTTTTCATATTACTTGTTTTTTTGTTTAAAAATTAATGATTCCAATTATGTTAATTTGATCTCTTGAACCTCGATAAAAAATTTGGTTCATGTATCCTATTTCTGTATTAATGTGGTTATTGAATTTGTATCCTATTCCCCCATACACCCTGTTTCTATCGAATAAATTGCCTCGGTCATTGACAAATATTTCATTGTAAGCCGATAGATAAAAAGTTTTGGGTTTAAGCGTTTTGTTTGTCAATGCGATGTTCATTGACAAAAAGTATCTGAATCTCATTTTAAAATCTTTCTTCAAGAATCTCTGTTCGAATCTGTACCTGTGCTGAAAATTAAACCTACTAAATGACTGACGTGTAATGAACTGCTGAAAAATACGGTGTTCACTATCCCCAGCTTTTAATTCTGGAGAGATGTAATTCTCGCTCTGAATAAATCCATAACCCAACAAAATATTATTGTTATTCTCAGTAAGGTTGTATCCTATACCGGTTCTCAAGAGCAATTGCTCCATATCACCAATAGCATTGTAGTTTCTGTATTGAACTTCATTATGAATGTTCCATTTGGAATTAATTTTTTTGTTTCCAAGATACATAAACCAGTTCCCTAGATTACTTTCTTGAGATAGACCTATTACAGGAATACAAAAAAATATGAGGAGTAGTTTTTTCATACCCCAATAGTACAACAAATAATTTAAATTAATAGTATTACTATCATTTTAAAAAGTAATACTATCTATAAAGAGAATTTATGGATTAAGCCAGAATCATAAAAAATAACAAACTTATTCTATTGATGAATTAAAAAGACCTTAATACTCCCAGCTTTTATATTCTTCATTGTTTTCCTTTTCTTCCATATAGATCCACACCATGCGATCAAGAAACCACATTTTTCCAGCCATAACCAAAATAATTCCTACTAAAGTGCTCCAAAAATGAAAGGAATATAACCCATAGAAATAAAAGGGTAATCCGAGAAAACTAATTGTATTTAAGATTACAATCATTCTTAGGTGATGTTGTGGAAGTGGATGATTCTTTCTGTTAATCCAAACTCTTTCTCCTAATACGGCTCTTGAAGTCCAGTTTTTGGTAGATTTTGGAGCTGGAAAAACTCTGGGATTAATAAAAGTCCAAAATAAAACAAGCCCAATTGGAAGGATTGAGAACATCCCAACCCACACTCTACTCCAAATTGCGATAGCTAAAAAAATAATTATCGGAACCCTGGTCCAAGCACTCCACGGATTGGAATGACGAAGCCAGTTTTTATTATTGAGCTTAAAGAATTTTGCTGTTTTTGACTCGAAAGACATTAAAATTTAATTTATTGATTTAAGTTAGTTTATATTTTCCGAATCAACAACTTAGAAAAGTTAAATCTTGGAAAAAAGAGAATCAATAATAATTAGAAAAATAGTAATTTAGAGCTTCAGATAAGAGATTTAATTATGGAGGATTCCTCACAACACTTTTCTTTTGATTCATTCCTAAGAGAAACTATCAGTTTCTACCTAAAATTATGGAGCATTGTCAAAAAAGGAATTGTTTCCTATTGGAAACATAGCTTAGTTCTCTTCATTTTTTTTGGATTATTTTTTTTATTTAAGGCTCGAAAAACAGAAACTTATTTTGATGCTACTTCTTGCTATGTAAAGAATTTTCTGCCCAAAAAAGTTTATGGTGATAAACTTTATGACTTGGAAAAAATGCTGAAAAAATCCGACTACCCGTCTGTTGCGAGAACATTAAAAATTTCAAATAACCTTTCAAAAACATTGATTAGCATTGAGGGTAAAAACATCAAAGGCTCTCCTCTCCACGAAGATTTAACTGATATGAATGTCCCTTTCTATATACATGTGAAATTAAATAATATCGATAGTATCGAAAAAATACAATCTGTTCTAACGGATTTTTTACAGAGTGGGGACTTCATTAAAAATTACATTTCTGAAGAAAAAATCAAACTTAATAAGGAACTTTTATTCATTAAGAATGAAATAAATTTGTTAGATTCTCTCAAAAATAATCCAAATAATGAAAGTCCAGAATTAGGAGTTTTATTAAACCTTTCCAAAGAAAAGTGGATACGAAAATTAGATATTGAGAAAAAATTAAAACTAACCACCTCTGTGAGTTTACTTAAAAGTTTTCAACCAATTAAGGCTACTAAAGATGCAAAATTGAAGTTGATTGGATTGAAATTAGGGTTGATTTGGTTAGGAATTTCTTTAATAATATCAACTTTTTTATATTGGTACAATCACCCATCCAATGAGTTTTAGTAGAATAATTTCTTCTCGAAATCTTCAAAATTCATTTTGGAATATAACCGAAGTTCTGCTTACTCCTTTTGTTTTTTTTGTCTCTATCCCTATCTTTTTGAGGCAGTTGGGAACTCAGGATTATGGGATTTGGATGTTTGTTAATTCTGTAATAGTAATTATGCAAATATTTAATCTGGGTCTGAATTTCTCAACCTACAAACATGTTTCAGTTTCATTACCAAAAGGAGAAAACAAGAAAATAAAACAAACGCTTGACACTAATCTCTCGCTTACTTTTATCATTTTTTTATTTTGTTTGGTCGTCTGTGGGATTCTCTGTTTTGGTATTAAAAATTTCGGATGGTTCACTGAGGGGATTGATAATGTAACTACTCTTATTTACTGTCTTTTTATTGGAATGGGAATCTTATTTGCTAAACTAACAGAGCAAATTCTCTATAATGTTTACCGAGCTTTTGAAGATTTTAAATACGTAACTATCTTAACCATAGCAATTAAAGTTTTTACCGTTATCGGAAATATTTTGCTTGCTATGTTAACTCAGAACATAGTTTATATATTCTGTTTTACATTATTTATGATAGTTCTTGGAGTGTTTATTAATTATAAATTATTGCACAGATTTATTCCTTTTTACACCTATCAATGGTCGCTTAACAAGGTTTTTATCAAAAACGAAATCTCATACTCTTTGTTTATATGGCTTCAATCCATTGCTGTTATTATTGCTTATCAAGGAGATCGATTATTAGTTTCTTATGGATTTGGGTTATCTACTCTATCTTTTTATGCGATTGTTGCCACCTTGTTTAATCATATTCACATGGCATTTGGGGCAATTTTGGCTTGGCTTTTTCCACAAATTGCTAAAAACAAAGACAATAAAGAAATAGTATATAAAGCCTATTTAAATGCAAGGAATATTTTGATTTCAATCTCAGTAGTTCTGTTAGGAATTTTTTGTTTACTCTCAGAATTAATTTTCTCTCTTTGGTTAGGAGAAATTAATTATCTGGAGATAAGAGATTACATTAAATGGTTCTCAGTTTTTGAGTTCTTCTTTATTTTCAATATTGCTCCACACTTCTTTTTAAATGCAGCTGGGCATGAAAAGTTTAGTTTAAAAATGGTTGCTATTTACACAGGACTTAATATAGCAGGAATGCTCATTGGAGTTTTGTTTTTCAACAACCCACAAGCAATTGTTATCGGATTGGCATTGTCAATACTTATAGGAATGATTATTTTTCAATGGAAAATAGACAAGAAGTTCTCGGATTTACCAAACCGAGAATTTAGGACATTTATATTATTCATCCCCTCTATAATTGGAAGTGGAACTGCCTATTTTGATAATTATTATTTAAAAGGAATTCTATTTATTCTTAGTTTAATCAGCATATATCTTATTTTTATAAAATTTTATAAAACAAATTTTAAAACTCTTATTCAATGACTCCTGCATTAAAAACATCTTTGGGAGTGATTGTTTTAATCTTTTTTTTTAATCGATTTTTACTGCCTTTCAACCTCCAATTCACCCTTGTTTTGGCTCCCTTTTTATTTTACTATTTAGTAAAACATGGTTTTGAAAGAAAGCTTCTTTTACCAATTTCTGTTTTCTCCGCATTTAGCTTTATTCATTTATTTCAGGGCGTTGTGCTCAAAGATTTTGTGTTTTCATCCATGGTGGGATTAACTCTCATCGTGTTCTTTTATTCCTTTTTATTGTTTTACAAAAAAACTGAAGGAATAGATTTAATACTAAAGCGACTTACTCAACTCAATTTTATTTTCACTGTAATTGCCCTATTTTCATTAGTTACCGGATGGTTTCTTGAAGTGTTTTGGTATCTAATTCCTTTTACAGCGGGTTATGAAACAATCCCCAGATTAAAACTTTTTCAGTTAGAAGCCTCTCATTATTCTTTCGCTCTAATGCCCTTGTTTTTTTATTATTTCTGGAAAGTGATGAAACAATTTTCAATCCCCAACCTACTCCTTCTTCTTTCAATATTATTAAGTTTATTGCTATCCTTTTCCTTAGGAATCATTGCCGTAATATTGTTTAGCGTTTTAATAGTTATGCTCGTATTTGGAATAAAATTATTGAGATTTAAATCAACTCGAAAAAGCATCCTATTTCTCTTAGCAAGCTCACTGAGTGTATTAATTGGTTTAATCTATTTTTATCCAGACAACCCTTTGTTCTTCAGGATAGATAATTTGTTTAATGGGCTTGATACTTCTGGAAGAGGAAGAACTTATGAAGCCCTCGAAATTGGTTGGGAAGTGTTATTTCAGAATAATCCGTTGACAGGAATAGGATTAGGACAGTTCAAAATCATTGGGAGAGAAACTTTATTGGAATATTATCATTTCACTACTACTCCAGATGTTGCAAGATTGCCAAATTGTATAGCTGAGACTTTAGTTACTTTCGGGTTATTGGGGCTTTCAATTAAGCTTGGTCTTCAAGCCTATTTTTTTGTTAAGTTCAAAGTGTATTTAAATCTATTTCCAACTTTCTCTGTTTTTTGCTTTATTTATCTATCAATTCACGGGAAGTTATTTGTTTAACAGTATGGAATATGCACTTTGGATAATTGCCTTATATCCTAAACTCTCTTCTTTTAATTCTTCTAAATACTTTGCCAAATGAGAGTACTATTTATAAATAGAGATTCTTTTGATGAGGTTAAAGGGGGAGATACAGTTCAGATGAAATGTACTGCAAATGAATTGAAAAAACTTGGAGTAGAAATAGATATTTATTCTAAAAAAAATGGATCAATAGAATACGAAAATTACGATCTAATTCATTTTTATAATATCACCAGACCTGCAGAATTATTAGCTCATTCACACAAAACAAATACTCCTATCGTAGTTTCAACAATCTTTGTAGATTATAGTTTTTATAAAAATTTACCTCAACAGTCAACAAGAAAATGGATTACAAAAATATTAGGATCATATGGAATAGAATATGCCAAGGCCTTGGCAAAACATATATTAAGAAAAGAAAAACTGAGTTATAAAAAATATTTTGTTCTCGGTCAGAGAAAATCCATTTCAAAAATTTTATCTCAGGTAAATTGGCTACTCCCTAATTCAGAAAATGAATATCAAAGGTTTATAAAAAAACATCCCAATTCACTTCCCTATACAATAATTCCAAACGGAGTTGATATTAATAAATTTTCTATTAATTTGAATATTGATAGAAAACCAAAACAGGTTCTTTGTGTAGCTATGATTGAGCCAAGAAAAAATCAACTAAATTTGATAAAAGCTCTTAACAATACTGATTATAACCTGATTATTTTAGGGAATCACACTCCTAATCACGCTTCTTACTATAAATTATGTCAAAATGAAGCTGCTGAAAATATATCTTTTTTATCAAGAGTCAGTATGTCTCGTTTAAACGAATTATATTTAGAATCTGAAATTCACATATTACCCAGTTGGTTTGAAACTACAGGATTAGTATCGCTTGAAGCAGCTTATTTAGGTTGTAAAATTGTTGTTTCACCAGAAGGAGATACAAAAGATTATTTTAAAAATTTAGCAAAATATTGTAATCCTGGTTCTATCGAGTCAATTCGTAATTCAATTGACGAAGCCCATAAAATGGAGTATACTGACGAATTAAGAACTTTAGTTTTAAACGAATACAATTGGCAACAAGCAGCAAAAAAAACTCATCAAGTATATAAAGAAATACTAAACAAAAAAGGATGAAAGTAGGGATAGTTGGAACTCGTGGAATACCAAATCAATACGGTGGTTTTGAACAATTTGCTATGCTCTTTTCTGAATTTTTAGTTGAATCTGGACATGAAGTTGTGGTTTATAATTCGAGCAAGCATCCCTACCAAGAAACTACCTGGAAAGGAGTTGAAATAAAACATATTTATGACCCAGAGCATCGAATCGGAACAGTTGGACAGTTTATCTATGATTATTTTTCAATATTAAATACAAGGAAACAAAATTTTGATATCATCTTGCAACTAGGATACACAAGTAGCTCCGTTTGGGGGTTTTTATTTCCGAAGAAATCTACTTTAATAACCAATATGGATGGTCTAGAATGGAAGAGAAGTAAATACAATAAGTTAGTTCAAACCTTTTTGAAAAAAGCTGAAAAATGGGCTGTAAGAAGAAGTGACTTTCTTATTGCTGATTCCATCGGAATTCAAGATTACCTCAAAAATAAATATCAAGTAAAATCAACTTTTATTCCTTATGGGGCAGAGGTTTTTAAAAGCCCTGACAACTCTATTTTAGAAAAATATAAGTTAACTGAAAAAGGCTATAACCTGGCAATAGCAAGGTTTGAACCAGAAAACAATTTAAAAGAAATTATTGAAGGTCATTTGCTTAATAACAAAGAAACTCTTGTTGTAATTGGCAATACTGACACCAAATACGGGAATAAGTTGGTTGCAAAATATAAAAGCCGAGTTAGTTTTCTTGGATCAATATATGACATGAATATCCTGAATAACCTCAGATTCTTTTCGAATTTATATTTTCACGGCCATTCTGTGGGAGGAACAAACCCAAGTCTTCTTGAAGCAATGGCTTGCAGCTGTAATATTATAGCTCATGACAACCCATTTAACAGAGCTGTATTAAATGAAGATGCATCCTATTTTAAATCTAAAAAAGACATTTCCGACATTCTGATTTCAAAACAGGAAAAAAATTCAAGAGCGGAAAATAACTTGGCTAAAATCGAATCAGTATACAGCTTTCATTCGGTTCATAATAAATTATTAGACCTATTCTCTGAAAAATGATTGCAGGAAAACACAATAATTTAATCTCAAGCATATTATCATTTTTGGTGTTGTTTAATCTTGCCTTGCCCTCAAAATTTAATACAGTCGCAATTTATTTGCTATGCCTATTCAGTTTGTTATCTATCATTAAAAAAAGGAAAGTCGTTTATAAAAATGAGTTTGTCATTTTATCCTTAGTTTTCTTTTTAATTCATCTCTCTCATTGGAGTTTCGTTGATGATTCAAAGAGTTTCCTTTTCGAAATCGAAAAGAAACTTTCCTTTTTTATTCTTCCGTTTTTTTGGTTCAATCTTCCAATTAGTGACTTTAAAAAATATAAAGAAAATGTCTTTCGTTGGTTCAGCTATGGTATGAATTTATTTGGATGTTTTCTTATTTTTAATGCGGTCTATTCATACTTTCAATCTCAAGACTTGAATGTATTTTTCTATCATCAATTCGTTTCAGTATTTGATGGAAGTGCTATCTATTACTCCCTTCTTTTTATGATTACTCTACTAATTTTATTTGAAAGATTAGTTGAAAAAATTTCTATCCTTGATCTTATACTATTAGTTATTAGCACTTCAATTATTATTTTGTTATCCTCCAAAACATTTGTATTTATTCTAATAATACTATTCACATATTATTTTTTCAAAATCAAAAAAATCAGATTGGGTCTTATTACTATTGGGTTGATTTTAATTGGTTCGCAATTCTTTTTTAATAGTCAAAACATTACAAAACGATATGCTCAAATCGAACTCAATTCTTTTTTTTCACTAAAAGAAAATATATCAGAATCAACTGAATTTGATGGATATTCCTTAAGAAAAGAATTCTGGCACATGGGATTGGAAATTACTCAAGAATCCTATAAAACATTTTTGTTTGGGGTTGGTCCTGGTGATGCACAGATTAAATTAAACCAAAAAATAGTTGACCGAGGAATGTATATTGGCGAGGAAGGAACTGAACAAACAGGTTTCTTAAATTATAACTTTCATAATCAATACATACAGACTTTTGTTGAGACTGGATTGTTTGGGTTATTTGTTCTACTTTTAATTTTTTATTACTTGTTTAGGTTAGGGTTTAGCACTAAAAATCGAATTCTAATTGCTATTAATTTAGTTTTCCTCTTGGGATTCGCAACCGAATCTTTTTTGAGCCGTCAAATAGGTATAGTTTCATTTATAGGATTAAACTCATTGATGGTTTTCAGTAAAAACAAAAACACCCACAAACAACATATCAAAAGAATCTTTGACATTGTATTTTCAGGTCTAATAATTCTATTATTATTGTCATGGTTAATTCCTATCTTGAGTGTAATAATATACTTGGACACTAAATCATTTCCCATTTTCGTCCAAAACCGTGCTGGTCAGTTCAACAGCTCTTTTAGGTGCTTCAAACTAAGGACGATGATAAAAAATAATGAAGCTCATGATTTACCAGCTCAAGAAGATGATACTCGAATTACCAAACTTGGAGGTTTTTTAAGAAAATATGCTATTGACGAATTGCCTCAGTTTTTTAATGTTCTATTAGGCGATATGAGTGTAGTAGGTCCAAGGCCTCTCATGATCAAAGAAGAAGAAAAATTCAACAAAATTGTATCTGGGTTTTCGTCAAGATTAATCTCTAAACCCGGAGTCACTGGACTTGCTCAAGCCAATGGTTACAAAGGAATTGTAAATGACAATGCGGATATGAGAATAAGATATCGATTGGATAAATTATACAGTGAAAAACAAAGCTTAGCTTTAGACGTAAAAATTATTTTTAAAACAATCACTTACTTACTTAAAAAAGAGGATTAAATTGGAGCTAAATTCACATATCGAAGATGAAATTGTCAAAGTTTTAGGGTATTTTGATTACTTTAAATTTCCTTTAACCTCAGATGAAATTCATAAATTTATTTCAATAAAAATTAGTGAAGAGAAAATTGCTGAAAGTTTAAAAAAACTGGTTGAAAAACGTGAAGTATATTTGATTGATGGTTGTTACTTAATGTCTGATGCCTCTCAATTAGTAGAGAGAAAGAAAAAAGGATATGACTTGTCGAGAAAAAGAATAAAACGAGCAAAAACAATTTCCAAAGTAATTAATTGGTTTCCTTTTGTACGCATGGTGGCTATATCAGGCTCATTATCAAAAGGATATGCCGATAAAACAACTGACATTGATTATTTCATCATTACCAAAGATGAAAACTTATGGACAAGTAGAACTTTATTGCATATTCTCAAAAAATTAACCTTTTTGGTTAATCTCCAACATAGTTTTTGTATGAATTATTTTATTGGAAGTGAACACCTTGAGTTAGAAGAAAAAAATTATTTCACAGCTGTTGAATTACTTACTCTTATTCCTTTGAGGGGCAAAAAATATTATGAAGATTTAATGTCTTCAAATAATTGGACTAAAGAATACTTGCCAAATGCAAAGCCTAAATTGGCCAAAGAAAAAAATAAATTCTCCATAGGAATTAAGTGGATTCAAGAAAAGGTATTAGCTTCAAGAAAATTAAATACCTCATTAATGAATTTCACCGATAAAAGATGGAGAAAAAAATGGGAAGAAAAAGGGTATCCGATGGAAGAGTATGATTTAGCTTTTAAAACCAAATTGTATGTTTCGAAAAATCATTCGGGTAACTTTCAAAAAAAAGTATTGAACCATATTAATGAATTAGTAGAAAATTCAAAAACACCTGTTTAATGTCCACTATTTTATTTAGCCATAGCTACTACTATAAAATGGATTCCAAGCAATGGAATACTAAAATGGCTTATCCTCCATTAGGAACTATTTATGCAGCAAGTTTTCTTCGAGAAAATGGATATAACGTGGATTTGTTTGATGTAGGTCTAAAAGACTCTCCAAAAGAAATTGATTCTCTACTTACTTCAAAATCTCCAGAATTCTTGGTGCTTTATGACGATGGATTTAATTATTTAACCAAAATGTGCTTAACCAATATGCGTGAAGCGGCTTTTGAAATGATTAAACTTGGAAAACAAGCTGGATGCACAGTGATAGTTTCAAGTTCGGATTCCACCGATCACTTTCAGCAATATCTTGATGAAGGAGCAGATATCGTTTTACTTGGAGAGGGAGAAATTTCACTTCTTGAAACAATTCAAAAAATTGAAAAAAACGAACCTTTAGAAGAGGTAAAGGGAATTGTATATAAAAAAGAGGGAGAAATCCGAAACAATGGACGAAGACAAGTATTAAAAGATCTCGATATACTGCCATTACCAGCTTGGGATCTTATTGATATTGAAGCTTATAAAGACAGATGGACACCAAATAAACCTTTTGCCCTAAATATTGCTACCACCAGAGGTTGTCCCTACAAGTGTAACTGGTGTGCAAAACCC
>JBMYYT010000060.1:0-11219 GCA_049609665.1 Flavobacteriales bacterium
TGAGGATAAAGCCACCACCAATGCACGAGACATTGTGGGGCAAATTCCTGGGCTTCATGTTCAGGAAGATCAAATAAGCATCCGAGGCGGAGCGGGTTTCAGCTATGGTGCTGGAAGCAGAGTGCTATTAATGCTCGATGGTGTCCCTATGCTTTCGGGAGATGCAGGCGATATAAAATGGAATTATTTACCTATTGAAAGTATCAATCAAATTGAAGTAGTAAAAGGAGCTTCCTCTGTGCTTTATGGTTCCTCTGCATTGAATGGAGTTATAAATATTCGCACGCAATATCCAACTGATGTTCCACAAACCAAAATTAATTTTGTGGCAGGAATGTATGACAAACCCTATCGAGGAAGAAATTTAAAATGGTGGGATGGCTACCGAGGTATGCAAGGAATGGGATTTTATCATTCACGTCAAGTTTCTAAGCATTTTGATTTAGTTGTGGGCGGAAATTATTTTAATGATCAAAGTTTCAGGATTGGAGAATCTGAAACTCGAGGAAGATTAAATGTCAACACGAGATTTTTGGATAAAAAAATAGCTGGATTATTTTACGGGGTAAACACTAATGCTCAACTCTCGGATGTGGATTTATTTTTCGTTTGGAAACACAGAGACAGTGTTTTAACTCCCTCACCAGGAACAAATTCTTCTTCAAAAAATAATCGATTTAATATTGATCCTTACATTGAATATTTCACCAAAAAAGGAGATAAACACTCTCTTAAAACCAGATGGTTTAATACCAACAATAACAATCAATTAGACAAAAGTCAATCCTCTACTTCAAATTTATTGTTTGGAGATTATCAGTTTAGAAAAAACATTGACACCAGTTTCAAATGGACCTCCGGAGCAACTTTTATCAAGACTTATGTCAACTCTACTTTATATGGAAACCATCAATCCAACAACGTGGCTTTATACAGTCAATTAGACAAAATATTCTTCAAGAAACTCACTGTCTCAGCTGGAGTAAGAGCGGAATATTATAAATTAAATCAAGATGCCGAACCCATTATTCCTATTTTTAGGACAGGAGTCAATTATCAACTTGCCAAAGCTACTTTCTTAAGAGGGTCTTATGGGCAAGGATATAGGTTTCCATCTGTTGCGGAGAAATACGCAAGTACATCTTTGGGTTCTCTCACCGTATTTCCAAATCCCAATTTAACTCCCGAAAAAGGATGGAGTGCTGAATTGGGAATTAAACAAGGATTAAAAATTAAAGATTGGATAGGCTATATTGATCTCTCTGGATTTATCAATGAATATCAAAACATGACCGAATATACATTTGGGTTTTATGACACCACTACCTTTGAGCAAAAACCAACCGGAAGTATTGCTGAGTTTGGAGCCTCTTCAAGAAATGTGAATCGAGCAAGGATTAGCGGAATTGATTTGACCTTGGCTGGAAAAGGAAAAATTGGCCCAATTGGGATTCAAGTTTTAGCTGGTTATACTTACATGAATCCAAAACCAATTGATGTCGATTCTGCTTATTTAAGTACTTTCTCTTCCCTGACTACAAACTACACATATGACAGGAATTTAGATTTAAACTCTGACACGGTGAGCGATAATTTAAAGTACAGATTCAATCACTTATTTAAATTTGATATTCAGTTTGATTATGGAAACATAGCTGTGGGAATGAGTTATCGTTACAATAGTTTTATTCATAATATTGATGAGTCTTTTAATGTTTTGGATGTTTTTAGTGGAAATACATTTTTAGGAGAACTAAAACAATATCGCAGAGAGCGAAGAGATGGAACCTCAGTGTTTGATGTTAGAATTTCTTATCAAACTCGTGGAGCATTAAAAGTTTCTGGCATAGTCAATAACCTGATGAATATTGAATATCAAACAAGACCTGGGTGGGTTATGCCTCCAAGAAATTATTTGATTCAAGCTAATTTTTCTTTTTAAGAGCTATATTTGAACCATGAAAATACTGCTTAAAGTAATATTTGCCTTTTTACTTAGTAGCTCAATCAGCACTGGATATTCGCAACGGTATAAATTCAATTCATTCACAGAAATTAATGGATTACCCAGTAATTCCATCCAATCATTGGCACAAGATGCAACAGGATATTTATGGATTGGAACTGACAAAGGTCTATCAAGATTTGACGGAAGTAGCTTTGTTAACTACAAGAAATACAACGGATTATTTGACGATAATATAGAGAAAATCATTGTTGACAGAGAAAATAACATCTATGTATTTCATCCAAATACTCCGAAAGTAACTAAGTTAAAAGTAGACAATACGTTTGAAATCTTAGATAGTATTCCATTGATATACCCAATGAGTGACTCAATAACAAGGGATAGATGTAAACTCATTAATAAGAGAAAAATTAAAGTTTCGCTTTCCTCATCATTTACCCTAAGTAAAGAAAATGGACTTCCCAATGATTTAATAAACGATGTATTTATTGATAGAGAAGATATATTATGGATAGCCTGTCAAGAAAAAGGATTATATGCATTATACTTAGAAAATTTCCCTCTATTCCCGTGGAATGATAATAATGAAATGAAGTTCAATTACTCCCTTGGAGGAGGCCTACAACTTGTCACTTTTAAAAATTCGGTGCAAAAAATGAAAATTGAAAACGAAAAACCTGTGTTTTCGACAATTTTCAAATCACCCTACAAAGATTTGAATTGTGCAGTGCTTCTGGAGCAAAAGGAACTTATTTACGGAACTAACAATGGAATGTATTTACATTCATTTGAATCAAATCGTGAAATTCCATTTAAAGAATTAGTAGGTAAAAGTATCACTGTAATTGAAAAACATTACAACGGAGACATCATAATTATTGCTGATGGACAGCTATATAAATATGTAGTTTATAAAAATGAAGTAAGAAAAGTTAAGGAATTAAAAAACTTCAAAGCTACTTCTATCAAAAAGATAAATGGCAGAGTTTATGTGTTAGGAAAAGGAAATATTTATCACATAGAAAAGAGGCGTTTTACCTCCATATTTGCTAAAAATCAAAATATAGCTAAAATTGATTTTGTACATATTTCACAAGGTAATAGCAAATCGTTTTGGATTTCTTCTTCCAACAAAGGACTTTTCAACTATGATGTAAAGGAAAAAACGATTGAAAGCTTTAATCGGGATAATAGTTTTCCTTATTCCTCCATTCAAAGTGTCTCTCAAAATGATGAATATTTATGGGTTACAAATAACAAAAGAGTTATCCTTTATAATTTAGAGGATAAAACCTACTCTTTTTATGGGAAGAATTACCTTGAAAACACTGATTTCCTTTCTTTCTCATTCAAACATAGAAATGCTACTTTCTTATTTTCAAAACAAGGTTTAATAAGAACTTTTAACCCAGAAAATTTTGTCAAAAAGTCACCGAATCTGTCTCTCATAGAGATTCTAATCTCAGGAAAAAGCGTTCCGATTGATTCTGTTTTAAATATTGGACATAGTATAATGCCGATAGAATTTACTTATCAGTCCATTAGCTTAAAAGACAAAATATACTATCAATATCAACTTGATGGCTATAACAACAAATGGTCAAAACCCACTTTATCTTCCTCTATTACTTATGACAACGTATCGAAAGGAGAGTACGTTTTCAGAGTCCGAACTTACGACCCAATCAACAAAGTAACCCTTGAGAATATAGAGAAAAGATTTGCGGTGTTGCCTCCATTTTGGCAAACCTCAAGTTTTATTTCCGCATTAGTTTTAATTATTGGTATCACGATTTTGAGTTTTTACTTATTTAGAGTTTGGAGGTTAAAAAAACAGACTGAAAAGCTGGAAACAATGGTGAATGAAAAAACTTATGTTTTAACTGCTCAAAATCAAAATATTGAGCAATTTTCTTACTCTCTATCCCATGATCTTAAAAATCCTATTAACAACATAAAGGGATTAGTTGAAATTATGGAAGGGGCTCCTGCCGAGGATCAAGGAGAAATAAGAAAAATGTTAATGAACTCAGCTATTTTACTCGAAGAAAAAATAAAGAGTACGCTGAACACAATTAAACAAATGCAAGCAAAGAAAAAGCATAGTGAGTTGTTAAATTTTGAAGAACTGTTCGTTAATGTAAAACAATCCTTATTATTATTGATCAATGAAAATGATGTGAAATTTAACATCGATTTTAAAGCAAAAAAAGTAATTTACAACGCGTCTATTCTTGAAAGTGTTTTTTACAACTTAATAAGTAATTCCATCAAATACGGCCCTGTAGATAAACAAATTGAAATATCAATTTCTACCAAAAAGGATAATGACAAAATAGTTTTGATATTTGAAGATAACGGGATAGGATTTGACATGGATCGAGATATGGATAAGGTGTTTTCTATTTTTGAGCGTGTTAATGAAAATGACCATACTACAGGAACAGGAATTGGACTCTACATGGTAAAACAGATGATTGAACTTAATGGAGGTATAATGTCAGTCGATAGTGTTGTGAATGAAGGAACAAAATTCACAATAAGACTTAATAAATTGGAAGGAAACTAAATCTCTATGATTTAAAACTAAATAACTATTCTAAAATTTTGGAAAAAGGAATAAACCCTTTAAATTCGCAAACTTTCTTTGTAAAAAGAAGGGCCCATAGCTCAGCTGGTTAGAGCACCTGACTCATAATCAGGGGGTCGAAGGTTCGAGCCCTTCTGGGCCCACCAAAGTGAAATCAACCCTTTCAAGAAATTGAAAGGGTTTTTTGTTTTAAACCAAATCCTTAATTTTATCGTTTTTACAAAAAGAGTAACAGATAAATTTCTAATAAATGGAAAACTTTAATTAATTTAATCAAATGGGGCTTTTAATAGAAATAGTACTTAGGATATTTATTAGTGTTGCAAATCAGTTTACAAAAAAGGATTTAAATGAGTTCGTAGAACAATTTCCTAAGGATGTTGGAGAAAAAATAGGACAGGCTGTAAAAGGTAATTTAAATCCGATTTCAAATTGGCTTTCCGAAAGCACTTCCAATCTTAAGTTCTTTGTTACTGCGCTTAGCAATAGAAATTCTACAAAAGAATTAAGTGCTCAAGACGAAGGTTTAGAGCAAATTGAGAGCTTGATAAAAGCTGTACTAAAAAGTATTGATTTAATAAAAAAGCCTATTCTATTAAAAGAAATTTTTGGGAATATTAATTACTATTCATTGTGGTTAATTGACGGGTATACAAACAATGCTTACTCCAAAACTAATTTTGAAATAACTCCTAATTCTCATTTTCACATTTATTTAATCGAAGCAAAAAATGTAAACTATGAAAAAATACTTCGACTCATTTCCAAATCTCAACCTATTCCGAAGAAGATTTTAAAAAAATCCCTCAACATAAAAAGGATAGAGACTAATCAAGTAGTAACGTTAACAAATAATTGGTTCAAAAGAAAGAAAAACATTTCAACCAACTTCTCCATAGATTCTTACTTAAATCTATTGGCTGATATTGAAAAAAATATTGAAATCTCTTCTACAAAAACAACTCTGTGGAAGAAGTTTAAGAATTTATTTAAGTTTTGATAAAATAAAATCCTCTTTAAATAACTTGAAAAGGATTGATAACATATAGATTATTTAAGTATTAACAACTCTGAATCACACACAGATAAAGTGGCATTCCTAAAGTAATATTAAAAGGAAAGGTAATTGCCAATGCCATTGGCAAATACAAACTTGGATTTGCCTTAGGAGCAGCTAATCTCATGGCTGCTGGTACAGCAATATACGATGCACTTGCTGCAAGAATCGCAAAAAGCAATCTATTTCCAACACTCTCAGTAAATGCCGAACTCATGAAAGCGATGGCACACCCATTAATTATTGGAATTACTATCGCAAAAACCAAAGCAAACCATCCTTTTTTAAGGAAAGAAGAAAGTTTTTTCCCGCTTGTTATTCCCATATCGAGCAGGAATACCGCTAAAAACCCTTTGAACAAATCAGTAGTAAAAGGTTTAATTCCTTCAGCTTGTTGCTCACTTGCCAAAAACCCAACTACCAAACTTCCAAGTATAAGTAATACACTTCCGTTGGTTAAAGCATGCTTCACAACTTTTGGCATACTTATTTTATCTTTATTCTCCTTATCATAAATTGAAAGCAGAAGCACTCCCACAATTATTGAAGGTGCTTCCATCAATGCCATTACGGCAACCATGTGACCTCCAAATGGTATCCCTTCCATCTCAAGAAATGAAATAGCCGTAACAAAAGTCACCGCACTTACTGACCCATATGATGCAGCAATTGCTCCTGCATTTGCAACGCTGAACTTAATTCTCAGTATAAAGTAAGTGTAAATTGGGACTATTAAAGCAAGTAAAATCCCCAACACTAATGACCAACCGATTTCCGCATTGAAGTCACTGTGCGAAAGCTCTTGACCGCCCTTGAAACCTATTGATAACAATAAATATAAAGAGATAAATTTAGAAGAGTTGGGCGGTATAGCCAAGTCACTTTTTAACTGTACCGCAATTATTCCTAGAAAGAAGAATAACAAAGCAGGGTTTGTTAGGTTATCTAACAATAAATGTAAATCCATGATGTACTTTGAAAAGCCCGATTAACTCCAGCTATTTTTTATTTCTTTACAAATTTGATATCCAAAACACCATTAATTACCACATCAAAACCATGCTCTCTCGCATATTTGATGTATTCTCTGGCAGTTTTCTTTTCTTCTCTCAGCTCTTTTTCTCGTTTATCACAATATGTCGTATCAGCATCATGATTTCCTTCGTACCAGCATAATGCTTGAAGTTTGTGGAAATTAATTTTCTCATCAATTAAACAATTAACTACATGAGATGCTTCAGATGGGGTGAACTTCCCATCAACTAACTGAATTTTTTGATTTACTTCTACCTCCTGATTGTCTTTTAATTCTAACATAACGTTTTATTTTTTTATTATTTATTAATTCTTTTGATGTTCTTCTTACTCAAAAACTTAATGAGTAATAAATAAGTAATGATGATGGATGATAAAATAATTTTTTCTTTGTAAACACTACTCCCAGTAAGAGATAATATTACTATTGAAATAAATCCAAGCACCGTTAAAGCCATTGCAAAATACTTGGCAAACTGAGCTGAAGAATCTTCTCTATTCAAAGTATTCCCTTCATATTGTTTTGTAGATGTCATTTCTTTTCTTGATAAATAGTTATTTCTGCTCTTTTCCATAGTTATTTATTTTTGATAGGACAAAATTGAGAAATAAATTTTATTTATTTTTATATATATATTTAATGACATACATAAACAAAAACTATGAATTACACCTTGCACCAATTACACATATTCCTTAAAGTTTCTGAAAAGCAAAGCATTACAAAAGCTTCCGAAGAACTGTTTTTAAGTCAACCTGCTGTTTCTATTCAATTAAAAAAATTTCAAGATCAGTTTTCAATTCCTCTAACTGAGGTGGTAGGAAGACAACTTTACATTACAGATTTTGGAAAAGAGATTGCCAAAACTGCCGAGAAAATACTAAATGAAGTACAAGAAATAAATTACAAAACTCTATCGTATAAAGGGCAAATAGCGGGTAGACTAAAAATTTCAGTGGTCTCCACTGGAAAATATGTAATGCCATATTTCCTTTCCAATTTTCTTGCTCAAAATAAAGGAGTGGACTTGATAATGGATGTCACTAATAAAAACAAGGTGATTAAAAGTCTGGAAAATAACGAAGTAGATTTTTCGCTTGTGTCAGTTATTCCTCCGCAACTTAATCTTGAAAAAGAAACATTAATGGAAAACAAACTTTTTCTTATTGGCGGAAAGAAAATTTTGGATTCTAAAAAAATATCAAGTAAAAAAATACTAAAAGAATATCCGCTTATATATCGAGAAGAAGGTTCAGCTACTCGTAATTCAATGGAAAACTTTATTAAAAAAAACAATTTACCCACTCACAAAAAAATGGAATTGACTTCAAACGAAGCACTAAAACAAGCAGTTATAGCTGGCTTTGGCGTTTCGATTATGCCATTGATTGGGATTAAAAATGAATTAAAAAATGGTGATTTACAATTAATTCCTGTAAAAGGCCTACCAATAACTACTAACTGGGAATTGGTATGGGTAAAGTCAAAAAAATTATCTCCTACAGCTACCGCTTTTCTCAATTTCATAAAAGAAGAAAAAGAAAAAGTGATAGATGAGGAATTCTACTGGATTAAAGATTATTAATAATTATAAAAAAAATCGATTAAAAAGAATAACTAACAATCAAATTTGCTTGATCTCTCGATCCATTTTCAAATAATTGGTTCATATACCCTACTTCACATTTTAGATTAGTATTAAATTGATAACCAAATCCCCCATAAATTCTGTTCCTATCAAAAAGAGGAGATTTACCCCCTATAAAAAGCTCATTGTAAAATGACAAATAAAAAGTTTTATCAATTAATTTTGAATTAGTTAGAGCTATTTTGGTAGCCAGAAAATATCTAAATCTAAGCCTAAAATTGTCTTCCACAAATCGCTGTTCAAATCGGTATCTGTGAGAAATATAGAACCTTCCAAAATTCTGCTTAGAAACAAACTGCTGATAAATTCGATGTTCATTCACGATAAATTTCTCTGAGGAATCTGGAAAATAGTTTTCAGATCTTATAAACCCATACCCTAATAGTAAATTTGCATTATTATCAACCAAGTTGTATCCTACTCCCGTTCTCAAAAGCAATTGTTCCAAATCTCCAGCAATATTATAATTTCGATATTGTACCTCGTGATGAATATTCCATTTTGAGTTCAACTTTTTATTACCAAAGTATATCCACCAATTACCCAAGTCACTCTCTTGCGAAGTAGAATTAAAAGCAATTAACACAAATACAACCAGGAGTATTTTTTTCATAAATTTAATTTTCTAAAATTAATAAATTATTCCTCAATCAATGTCGTTTTAGATTCAATTGTATTAATTCCTTTGGCTTTATAGCCATTAATGTTCATTTTATAATCTTGGATTATTTTGGTCGTAGTATTCAATCCAGTACTTCTATTAACTCTCATCATTCCTTTTATTTTACCACCTCCCTTAACATCATCGCTTCCGTATGAAATAGTTCCTGATATATCAATATAAACCTCATTCACAGTAATTTTTCTCACTTTGTAAGTTATCTTCTGAATCATATTCTGAACAGACTTCTTCCTAATTTCTGCTGTCCAAATTGATCCTTTTTTAACTTCTTCTGAAGGAAAAACAACACCAGAATTAGAAAAAGATTTTTCAATTTCCTTGAACTGTTTTTTCATTTCCTCATCGTTTTTAAACAACGTATCTAAATCAGTTATTTGTTCTGTTTCACCCCGATTATTCATCAAAGTATTCATTTTAACACCTACTAATTTAGAAAGTTTATCGTGCATTTCTTGTTCTATCTCATTTTCAATAATAGGGTGTTGCGTGTCATAGCTTCTATGAAAAACCCCACTGCTCACAATAGATTTAATCCTTGAAATCTCAGAGGTCATGGCTAATTTACCATCATGCCTAACTGAATCGAATCTTGATTTTATAAAAAAATCCATATTGACATTTATGGGCTGTTTCATGTCCAAGGCAATATTCATATTGGTATTTACCTCATAAGTAGAACCGATTTCTGGTTTTAATCTAAGTAAAATAGGATCTTGATTTCTGGAGTTTACAGAGCAAGAACTACTTAGAATTATTAAGAAAGAAAACACACCTATTTTCGCAAAATTGAATAGAGTGAATTGAAAAAATTGATAACAAATAATTTTACGCATAAAATTTAGTATTATTACTAATGTAATTAAATTTTGATTCATACGATAAAGTAATTAAATACTCCTTTTTCAAAAAAGGAAAACGCTTATTAGGTCGTCATATAACTGCATGATAAATTAAATAACCCTAATAAGAATATATAAAATTTAAAGAAAAATGAATAGTTGGAATAAAATCACAAGTTCAAAGGAAGTGGACCAGATAATTGAAGAATCACAAAACAAGACTCAAATCCTATTTAAGGATAGTGTTTCTTGTGGAATTAGCGCATTTGCCAAAGAAAAACTAACCCATGGAAATGAACTCCTTATTGAAAAAGCGGACTTCAACTACCTCGATCTACTTTCATACAGAAGTGTATCAAATTACATTGCGGAAGTTTTGGGAGTAATTCACCAATCACCACAAATTATTGTTCTAAAAAACAAAGATGTAATCTATTCAACATCTCATCATTCTATTGACCCCAAATCTATAGCAAAACATTTATAAACCAAACACTTAATCATGAAAGTATTAGCTTTTGCAGGCAGTAATAGTAAAAAATCAATTAACCAAGAATTGGTGACCTATGCCTCATCACTTTTCAGCTCAGATAATACAGAAGTATTAGACTTGAATAATTTTGAGGTTCCGATATTTGGAGTTGACTTAGAATCTGAAATTGGGATACCTTCAAAGGTTAACGAGTTCGCAAATAAAATATCTGAAGCTGATTTAATCTTGATTTCTTTGGCTGAGCACAATGGTTCCTTTAGCGCTGTATTCAAAAATCTTTACGATTGGATTTCTCGAATTTCAGACAGAAAAGTATTTGACAACAAACCCGTTCTATTAATGGCAACCTCACCAGGAGGAAGAGGAGGTGCAGGAGTATTGGAAGCTGCAGAGGTAAGATTTCCGAGAGATGGTGCTAATTTATTAGGCGTGTTTTCACTTCCTTCGTTCTACGATAATTTTCAAAACGGGAAAATCACTAATCTTGAATTAGACACAGAACTAAAACAGAATATTGAAGAGGTAAACAAGAAAATTAACTCTTAGTCTGTTTTCAACATAGTTGTATAACTTATCCTTAATATCCATTCATGAAAATATTGTTTTATTATTTTTGTGTAACAGCAATTATTAGAATTATTTCATGAAACAGTACCACGATTTATTACAGCACATACTTGACAACGGAGAGCAAAAAGGAGACCGCACAGGAACTGGCACAATAAGTTGCTTCGGTTACCAAATGCGTTTTGATTTAAGCGCAGGTTTTCCAATGGTTACAACAAAAAAACTTCATTTACGCTCTATTATTCACGAATTACTTTGGTTTCTTAAAGGGGATACTAACATCAACTATTTAAAAGAAAAAAAAGTCAGAATCTGGGACGAATGGGCAGATGAAAATG
>JBMYYT010000061.1:0-11173 GCA_049609665.1 Flavobacteriales bacterium
TAAATAGGGGTGGGGTAAACAAGATTTTCAAGTCTATGATTGTAATCTGGAAAAATGCTGTTTGCCATTTCAATTCCTTCATTGTTTATGTTATTTGGATAATCATAGGCCCACATCCAATCGGGCAAAAAAGCCATCCAATCTGGTTTTGGATTCAAATTGTCGATTCCCCAATCTCCGTCTCCTGCCATTTGGCATCCAATTCTTCCAATACCATAGGCTAACAAAACTGTTGGTCCAAGAGCATCTAAATATTGTGAAATGCTTAAGTTGTTTTTCCAGAAATAGTAAACATTACCTAATACGGCAAGTATTACTCCACCATAAACGGTAAGGCCTCCGTTCAAATCTCCAATATTTCCTGTTTCCATAAATTTAGTCCACAAGGCAACTGGCTGCTCCAAAAAAGCGAAAATTAAAGCACCTCCAATTCCTCCAACTATTCCAATTAAAGTTATGTTTCCAAGATGTTGGTGAGGTCTTATTTCAATTATTCTTTCTTCAGGTACATCAAGTTTTTCTTTGTTAACTTCTCGGTATTTCCAGTATGCCATGATGATTCCAAGTAATATACCAGCAATAAGATTCCCTTTGCTTGACATCAAATAACCTACAAAATCAGAAGTTATACCTTCCATATAAAACAATGGAATGAATTTGAAACCAATAATAAATCCGTATAATCCATTGATTATTAAATCAATTGCACTGGCAGGTTTACCAACGATTATAGTTTTTTTAGAAGTTTTCAGCCATCCCAATTTTTCTCGTCTTTTTAGTTCTCTTGCTCCAAACCAATTTGCGGCCAAAAATGCAATACCAATCCAAAAACCGAGCATCGGAATTATCTTAAGAAATCCTATTTCGATTCCAAAAACACCATAAAAAAAATGATAAAGAGTTGGGTACATAATTAGTTAATAAGTTGTTTTAATTCAGTTAATTGTCTTTTTTCAATGAATTCAATTTTCATTAATCCATCTCTGTCTACCTCAGTCATTTTTACTGGAACCACTTGATTTACTATAAGCGGATTAAAAGGAGCTTTTACTTTTACATAATTAGAAGTGAACCCATTCATAATTCCATGTTCTTGATCGGCTTCAAATAGCACTTCTTCGGTATGCTGTTCATTGTTTTTGTAAAAAGCTCTTTTCTTTTTTTCTGAAAGAATTCTTAATCTTTTACTTCTCTCTTTTCTTACTTTCATTGGAACAACATCCTTCATTTTGATTGCGGTTGTATTTGCTCTTTCTGAATATGTAAATACATGAAAGTATGAAACATCTAATTCGGTAAGAAAATTATATGTTTCTTCAAAAATTTCATCGGTTTCACCCGGAAATCCAACTATTACGTCAACACCAATGCAGCATTGAGGCATAAGATTCTTAATAGTTGAAATCCTTGATTCATAAAGTGCTTTGTCATATTTCCTTCTCATTGCTTTTAGCAATATATCAGACCCACTTTGCATTGGAATATGGAAGTGAGGAACAAATTTTTCTGATTTTGAGACAAATTCTATAATCTCGGTAGAAAGCAAGTTGGGTTCAATAGAGGATATTCTAAATCTCTCTATTCCTTCAATTTTTTCTAATTCTTGGATGAGTTTATAAAAATTTTCTTCACCTCCTTGACCAAAATCCCCAATGTTTACTCCAGTAAGCACAACTTCTTTTACTTTTGTTTGAGCAATTTTTTTTGCTTCAACTAATGTTTTTGCAATGGAAGCGTTTCTGCTTTTTCCTCTTGCAAGAGGAATTGTGCAAAACGTACAAAAGTAGTCGCACCCATCTTGGATTTTCATAAAAGTTCGAGTTCTATCTCCAATTGAATAACCCGGAACAAATTCTTTGGTCTCTTTAATTGATTTGTTTTCAACCTGTGTAATTTCTTTCTTGTCTATTCTTTCCAAATACTCGGTCAGATTAAATTTTTCTTGAGCTCCAAGAACTAAGTCAACACCGGGTATTTTTGCTATTTCTTCCGGCTTAAGTTGTGCGTAACATCCAATAATTACAACAAATGCTTTTGGGTTATATCCCAATGCTTTTTTTACTAATTGTTTACATTTTTTATCTGCATTCTCAGTAACTGAACAGGTATTTACTACATAAATATCTGCAGCCTCATGAAATTCAACTTTTGCAAAACCAGCATCACTTAGCTGTCTTGCAATGGTTGAAGTTTCTGAAAAATTTAATTTACAGCCTAATGTGTAAAACGCTACTTTTTGATATTGATTCATAGTGATTTGAAGTCAAGTACAAAGATAGTAAAATGTGGCTTAGTATATTTGAAGAGATAATTTTTGTACAAAAAAAACCGCCTCATTGAATAAGACGGTTTATAATTAATTATTTAGTTGTTCTTTATAATTTATTAAGAATTGTTACGTGACCAAATTTTTCATATTTCTCGTCCGTTTGTTTCGTGACACCAACAACTCTCCAAATATAAGCACCTTCATCAACTCTTTTTCCTTGGTAATTTCCGTCCCATCCTGCAGCTTGGTCTGTGGTAGAATACATTAATTCTCCCCATCTGTTAAAGATATACATTTTGTATCCTTCGGTCTTTAAACCTTCTACAACTGGTATTAAAACATCGTTCAACTCATCGCCATTCGGAGTAAATGTATTTGGTACGTAAAGTAGAACTTCGTATTTGATATATAATTCTTTACAAATACTATCTCTACATCCTTGTTCGTTCTCAGCTTTAAGGCAGTTAACAAATCTTTTTCCTCCATTTGTAGGGAACTCAAAATAGGCATCTCTTGTAGTATAAGTACCTAATACATCAATATACCATTCCCAATCTAATTTAGCTCCGTATACAGTTGTGTTTGTGAATTCAACCTTAGTATTAAATACATCAGTTTCTGGACCAGGAGAAAATTCAAAATTCACATCTGGTTGAGGGTGAAGATTGATATTGAATTCATCAGAAGTAGTACATCCGTTTGCATCGGTAACTGTAACATTATAAGTTGTAGAGGTTGGCGGACTAACTGACATAGTTGCTGCTGATGATCCATCACTCCAGCTATAAGTATATCCAGGAGTACCTCCAACTGCTACAGCTCTTTTTGTAGCAAATTTATTAAGACAAATAAACTCATCATCTATTGGAGTTAAAACCAGTGGTGGCGGTTGAGTTATTGGCTCTGTTCTTTTGCCGATACATCCATTCGCAGTTTTTATAGCAACTGCATAAGGACCTGCTTGAGCACATAAATTATTAAATACATTACTTGTTTGCCATGTTGCACCATCGTCAACACTGTATTCAGTTGCAGTAGCATCATTTACAGTAATTGATCCATCACATCCATTAAAACATTTTTCATTTACTCTTACTATGGCATCAATTACCTCTGCTGCTGGTTCACCAACTACAAAAGGAGTAACTGTAAAACATCCATTTTCATCGGTAACTTTAACAGTATGAGGACCTGCACAAAAATTAGATCTTTGTTTGGTTGGGGCAAATACATTGTCAAACTCAACTCTATATCTTCCGGTGGGTGAGGTTCCTCCGGAGGGAACTGCCAGAACATTTCCATTACACTCGCTAAAACAGAGGGCATTAGTTATAACTAAGTTGGGCAATATGTCGGGAGGATTGGTAAGCGTGTAGGTGAGTGTATCGGAACATCCTCCTGAGTCGTATACAATGCAAGTATATGAACCTGGGGCTAATCCAGTGAAATTATTGGTACCAACAATTGTGGCTCCACCATCTATTGAATAAGTATATGGAGCTTGACCTCCGAAAGCGTTAATAGTCAATTGTCCATCGTTTACACCAATACAACTTGGGTCTACTTGAGTGATGTTTTGACTTAAAATTACATAAATATCATTGATTAGTGTATCAATAAATAAAGTACATCCAGATTCAGAAATTAATTTTACTTGATAGATTCCAGGACCAGCAATTGTAAGATCTTGTTTGGTTTCACCAGGAAGGATAGCAAGTGGAGAACCACCATACCATTGATAACCTAAGTAGCCAGAGTCAGCTTTTAACTCAATTCCCTTACAGGTTTGAGTTTTTTGAATTTCAGGTTTAAAACAACTTCCATCCACATAGGCTCTTCCATCATGACCTCCATACCCACAATCTCCAACAGTAAATTTTACTGTTATATTATGTCCAATGTAATTTGATAAGTCTACCGTAATTCTTGACCAAGGCTTGTATCTCCAAGTTCCAAATCCAGAACTTCCAGTTGTAGTAATAAATCCTGGGATTCCAGTACCTGTAATTACAAAGTAGTTACCACAAGATGGAATTTTCACTCCATTTGAATCTAAAAATTGAACATCAAAAAAGGGTTGTTCTTGAACTGGGTGACTTGGGTCATTAAAAACTACCGCAAAATCATAAGTGAAGTAAGGTTTTAAAGCAGTAATCTTAGCAACGTGAGTAATCATACTTACTTCACCCCCTCCGTTTTCATCACCAAGCATAATAGAATAAGTTCCACCTCTCGGATTTAATCTTGGAACAGCTGCAACATCTACATCGTTTCCACCAGTTACAATCCTGTGCTGTGCATTAGCTCCTGCACCTGAAGTACCAGCTGTAACATTTTGTATACACCCAGCTGCATGACCAGCAGGACAATATACATCTCCAACAAATGGATTCCAGTGTTGCCAGTTTCCTAATTCAAAATCAACATTATCGCAATTTCCTGCTTCAGCACCATGAGAATGTCCTGTGTGAGAATGACTTGCTTCACTTATTTTCCAATTAGAGAATCTTGTCATCAGACCTGTACTTCTCTTTAAAGAATTGAAATGATCGTCATATTCTCCTTGCAAATGTGAAGAGTTGATAGTTCCAGCAAGCATGGCATTGAAATTGGTCATAAAGAATGAACTCAATTCCTGTCTTGCAAATCTTCTAAACAAAGCTTGATTCGAAACACTTGATCCAGAAATTGAAGTGGAATCAATCAATTTTTGAATCATATCATAATTTTCTGCAAAGTGATGAAGAGTGTCTTCAATTAAGACTTCTCTTGATACTGTTTGCGAAAATGAAGAAAAAGTGAATACGGTTAATGATATTCCTAAAACTAAAGATTTAAATAACGCTTTCATATTTTTTTGTTTTGCTATTTTCTAAACGATGTAAAAAAGACAAGGTTGTCTATTTAACTCATAAAAATAATGATAAAATTTGTTTTTCGTGGGATTTAAAGGAATAAGTTGAAATTTAAACATTGTTTATGTGTTATATTCTCTTGTTTAAGCGTTTTATCAATTCTTGATTAGTATTAATTTAACATATAATTGGTGTATTTTTATAAGCACGTTATTATATTAATTCTTACTTTTAGAAATACAATGAATTTAATGAGATTTTTTTTAGTAATAATAATATTGTTTTTTGCTTTTTCTTTGAAAGCAACTCATAATCGTGGAGGAGAAATTACTTATACCCATATTTCAGGTAATACTTATAAATTTACAATAACTACTTGCACTAAAACAAGTGCTCCTGCCGATAGAGAAGAACTTGAAATTATTTGGGGTGATGGTTCAAAAAAAGATACTGTATCCAGAAGTTCAAAAACTTTTTTAACTAATGATTCCCAAAAGAATTATTATATCATTAATCATACTTTTGCAGGTGCTGGTACTTTTAGGGTTACTGTTGAAGATCCAAATAGAAATGGTGGAATTGTAAATATTGGAGGTTCCACGAACTCTGATCAATTTCCGTTTTGTATTGCCACAGAGATAGTTATTTCTCCTTTTTTAGGAATCAATAATTCGGTTGATTTTAGCGACTGTCCATGTCCTGAGTTTGCCTGTGTAAATAAAAGATATTGTTATAACCCTCAAGCAGTTGATCTTGATGGAGATAGTTTATCATATGCATTGGTTCCTTGTTTGGGAGTGGGTTGTAACCCAATGGTTACACCAGCAGTTTATCAATATCCAAGTGCTTATGGTGGGACTATTTCTATTGACCCGATTTCAGGAACTATGTGCTGGGTAAACCCAACAAGATTAGGGGAATACAATATCGCAATTCTAATTACTGAATGGAGAAACGGAATTAAAATAGGTTCAGTTTTAAGAGATATTCAGCTTACGGTTATTAACTGTACTAATGATCCACCAGTCATAGATTCGATAAAAGATACGTGTGTTGTTGCTGGTTCAACTATTAGTTTCTCGGTTTCTGCAACAGATGTTAATGCTGGTGATGTAATTACTTTAAGTGCATCTGGGGCTCCATTTACAGGAGTTACAAATCCGGCATCTTTTCCTTCAGTTTCTGGATTATCTCCTGTGACTTCAACTTTTTCTTGGAATACCAATTGTAGTAACATACGAAGAGCACCTTTTCCAGTTTATTTTGTTGCCAAAGATAATGCTTCGCCTGTCAGTTTATCCGATTATAAACAAATGAACATAATAGTGAAAGCTCCTGCTCCAACTGGAGTTGTTGCAACCCCATTGAGTGGAACAGTTACAGTAAAATGGAATGTTTCTCAATGTTCAAACGCAATTGGTTACAAGGTTTACAGAAAAAAAGGAAGTTCTTCAGGTTCTCTGGATTGTTGTAATCAATCCTCTCCTTTGGATTTGGGATACACTTTTGTTGGTCAAACTAATTCTTTATCAGACACCAGTTTTGTTGATGCTTCCACTTTGGCGGTTGGAGAGGAATATTGTTATGTCGTTACTGCTATTTTTCCAGTTGATTATGAAAGTTGTATTTCTAATCAATCATGTGTTAAGCTTAAAAAGGATGTTCCAATAATTACTCATGTAACGGTTAATTCAACAAATTCGGCATCTGGAATTGATTCAATAAGATGGATTAAACCTACTGAAATTGATACGATTACGAATTACCCACCTCCATACTTATATAGAGTTTTCCAATCTGCTGGATTTACTGGAGCTTCAACATTAATTTACACAACTCCGACATATTCGCAATTGTATTTAAGCGATACCATTTATACTCATAATTCAATTAATACAGAGGATAATCCTAATAATTACCAGGTTAAACTGTATCATATTGTTGGTCCAGATACTTTAATAGTCGGAAGTACCAATACAGCTTCTTCTATTTATTTAGCTTCAGTTCCAAGTGACAATAAGATTACTTTATCATGGAGCGAAACAGTTCCTTGGACTAATACATCTTATGAAGTTTACAAAGGAAATTCGATAGGCGGAATTTTCACTTTATTAGGAACAACTTCAGCCCAAACTTTTGTTGATAGTAATTTGACAAATGGTTCAACTTATTGTTATAAAGTAAAAAGTATAGGGAATTATTCTGATCCAAGTATAGCGAGTCCTATCGAAAATTTCTCTCAGGAGATTTGTGATTCTCCAGTTGACTTAACCCCTCCTTGTCCTCCAGTTCTGACTATTGATAATAATTGTGAAGATGAATTGAATTACCTGTCGTGGACTAATCCAAATAATTCCTGTGCGGATGATGTTACGCGATATAAGGTTTATTATGCTCCAACCGCTGCAGGTCCTTATGTTGAAATAGCAATTAAATCACCTGATACGGATACAACTCACACCCATAATTATTTTGGTTCAATTGCGGGTTGTTACTACATAACCGCTCTGGATTCAATTCAATATAATAATGAGAGTTTACCAAGTAATATTGTTTGTGTGGATAATTGTCCTATTTATTTTTTACCAAATGTATTTACTCCTGACGGAGATGGAATCAATGATAAATTCACTCCTCTTCTGCCTTATAAGTTCATTGATAGTATTGAATTTTTAATTTATAACCGTTGGGGAAATGTTGTTTTCCGAACTGATGATCCAATGCTTAACTGGGATGGAACTGATCAAGAATCTGGAGAGCCAGTAGTTGATGGTGTATATTTCTATGTATGTAGGGTTTACAGCATTAGACTCACCGGTCTGGACGAAACTGAACTAAAAGGTTCTATCAGCGTATATCGAGGGGAAGGAAGGAAAAATTAGTCTTAATCTATTTAAAAATGAATGGTGTTGTTTCGGTAAACTGGTTAAACCAGAACTTAAATGATGAGAATCTTTTAATTTTAGATGCTTCAATAACTGCTGTTTCCGATGAGTCTTCAATTGATTGGAATCACAACACAATTCCTCATTCAAGGTATTTTGATTTAAAACATAATTTTTCAGATGAAAATAGTAGGTTTCCAAATATGTTGCCAAGTCCAGAAAAATTTGAATTAGAAGCAAGAAAGATTGGAGTAAATAATAATTCTAAAATTGTAATATTTGACAATAAAGGAATTTATTCAAGTCCCCGCGTTTGGTGGATGTTTAAGATTATGGGACACAAAGAGGTTTATGTGCTTAATGGGGGATTACCAGAATGGAAAAGTAATGAATTTTATACAGAAAAGAGAAAAACAGAACAATTTCGGATGGGAGATTTTAAGGTAAACTTCCAACTAAAAAATGTAAAAACTTATGAAGATGTATTAGAGAATATTTTTCACCCATCGTTTTTAATTATTGACGCACGTTCAAAAGGTAGATTTATTGGAAAAGAAAAAGAACCAAGAAAAGGGTTGAAAAGTGGAAGTATTCCTAATTCAGTCAATTTACCTTATCAAGAAGTTTTGAAAGATGGAAAGTTTAAATCCAAACTTGAAATTATAGAAATATTTAAAAATTTAATTGGTACTAAATCTGAATTAGTATTTAGTTGTGGATCCGGATTGACAGCTTGTGTCGTTATGTTAGCATATGAAATAGCAATAAATGAATGTAAACAAATTTATGATGGCTCTTGGACGGAATGGGCCGAAAAACAAAATTTAAAAATAATCTGAGAAATTTACTTCGCTATTTCACCAAAAGTAACCCCTTCTATATAAGCCATTTTTATTCCGTTTTCACCAAGAGCTTTTTTTACACTGGCCTTTGAAGAATAATAGACCTCCCAATAATCTGTTGGCTTGCAATATGGAAAAATTGCGACTTTCATTCCATGAGATTCGAAATCTTCAATTCCAACGAAAGGTTCTGGTGTTTGTAATACTTTTTCAGTTTTCAAAAATGCTTCTTTAATTATTTCTTGAACTCTTTCAAAGTTCTCCGTATAAGGCAAATTAATAAACATATCCACTCTCAAATATTCTTTATCGGTTGAGTTTGTAATAATATCATTGATAGCTTGACCATTAGGAATAATTACTTTTCTATTATCGTAAGTAATAACAATTGTATTGAAAATATCTATTTGTTCAACGATTCCTTCTACTTTATGAATGTTAACAATATCATTTACCTTGTAAGGTTTGAAAATCAAAATCATAACACCCGAAGCCAAATTCCCTAAACTTCCTTGCAAAGCCATACCAATAGCAAAACCTACAGCTGCTATTAACGCTGCAAAAGAAGATGTTTTTACTCCAATTACATGAATAGCAATGACAATAACTAATAGTCTCAAAGAAAAATTTAAAGCATTTCCAAGAAATGGTTTAAGCTCTTTGGATATTTTTTTGGATGTAAACTTGTTATTGTAATAATTCATCAGTTTTTTAATCAATAAAAAACCTATCCATAGAATTAGTATTGCTAAAATTATTCTTGGTGAATAGTCAATCAAATGCTCTAAAAACAAGTTGAATTTTCCCTGGAAATCGTATTCAAAATTCATTGTAATATTAATTTAGTTTTTTTCAAAATTAGAATATTATTTCAATTTATTATTTTATCAAGAAAATTATAACAAATAAGTAAATCAGAGAAAAGCCAAATTCGTATATTTGCATCTTATTAAAAATCAACAATGATAAAGATAACTTTACCTGACGGTACAATTAAAGAATTTGAGTCTGGCTCAACTGCCATGGATGTTGCGATGTCTATCAGTGAAGGACTTGCAAGAAATGTTCTTTCGGCAAATATTAACGGAGAAATATGGGATGCAACTCGACCTATTACCACCGATTCAAATTTAAGCTTGTTGACCTGGAATGATGCTGAAGGAAAAGCTACAATGTGGCATTCATCAGCCCATTTGATGGCAGAAGCATTGGAATCATTTTATCCTGGAATAAAATTAGCAATTGGACCTGCAATTGAGAATGGATTTTATTACGATGTTGATTTTATGGACTATGATTTTTCTGAAAAAGACTTGCCAAAAGTTGAGCAGAAAATGAAAGAATTGGCGAAGCAAAAACTCCAGTTTACCCGAAAAGAAGTTTCAAAAGCTGATGCTTTGGCTTATTTTGAAGAAAAAAATGATCCTTATAAATTAGAGTTAATCAATGAATTACCTGATGGTGAAATCACTTTTTACACGCAAGGAAATTTTACTGATTTATGTCGTGGGCCTCACATTCCTAATACTGGAGTAATAAAAGCTGTTAAATTATTAAGCGTTGCAGGCGCTTACTGGAGAGGAGATGAAAATAACAAACAGCTGACTCGTATTTACGGAATTACTTTTCCAAAAAATAAAGAGTTAACGGAATACCTTGAAATGCTTGAACAAGCAAAGCAAAGAGATCATAGAAAATTAGGGAAGGAGTTAGAACTGTTTACTTTTTCTCAAAAAGTGGGAATGGGACTTCCTCTTTGGCTGCCTAAGGGAACTGCATTGAGAGAAAGATTGGTAAGTTTTTTGAAAAAAGCTCAAGACGAAGCAGGATATGTTCAAGTAGGAACTCCGCATATTGGTCACAAAGATTTATATGTAACTTCAGGTCATTATGAAAAATATGGAGCTGACTCTTTTCAACCGATAAAAACTCCAAATGAAGGAGAAGAGTTTTTGTTAAAACCAATGAACTGTCCTCACCATTGTGAAATATATGCTTCTTCGCCAAAGTCTTACAAAGATTTACCAGTTCGATATGCTGAATTTGGAACTGTTTACCGATATGAGATGAGTGGAGAATTACACGGATTGACTCGTGTAAGAGGATTTACTCAGGACGATGCTCACATCTTTTGTATGGAACATCAAGTAGAGGAGGAGTTTCAAAAGGTAATCGACATCGTTAAATATGTACTGAGAACATTAGATTTCAAAGATTATACCGCTCAAATATCATTGAGAGACCCAGATAATAAGGAGAAATATATTGGAAGTGATGAAAACTGGGAGAAAGCTGAACAAGCAATAATCAATACGGTAACAA
>JBMYYT010000062.1:0-11058 GCA_049609665.1 Flavobacteriales bacterium
GAAAATTACATAACTCCAAAGTTCTAGAAATTATTTATCTATCCTTGATTATTGCTTTAAGATTAAACTAACTAAATTAGTAAAAATGAATGTTCAAGTAACAGTAATGGAAGAGAAAGGAGATAAAGCTGGTATAAGCATCGCAAACATAATAAAAGCTGGTGTAGATTTTGAGACGAAAAACCGAAATAATAATGTAACCTCCTTAGAATTTGAAATACCTATCTCGCTTCCTGAGACAAACTTTGAATATAAACGAGAAAAAGGACACTCTTATAGATAGATTAAGAAAAAATACTTTCGTAAGTAAACATTCCTCAATTCGTCTTATATTTGTGTCAAGATGACATAGAAAGTAGTTTGGTACTTTTATTGAAGTATCACTCACAGAAAAAATAACCAAATAAAAATTTATATAAAATGGCATTAGAATTAACAGCAGCAAACTTTGAAGATACAATCAACTCTGGAAAACCAGTATTAGTTGATTTTTGGGCACAATGGTGTGGACCTTGTAGAATGGTAGGACCTTTAGTAGATGAATTATCAGACGAATATGCTGACACAGCAATTGTGGGTAAAGTGGACGTAGATTCAAACCAAGACATTGCAGCAAAATATGGAGTAAGAAACATTCCTACAATCTTATTCTTCAACAATGGAGAATTAGTAGACAAATCAGTAGGTGCAGTTCCAAAAGCACAATTAGCTGAAAAATTAAACGCTTTAGTTTAAGAGTTAAAATCACTTAAAGTAAAAAGGGGAAGTCAAATTGACTTCCCCTTTTTTTGAGCATTTTTTTTATGTGATTCCTGCGAAGGCAGGAATCTTATTCATCAGGTTGATTCTTCCCGAAAAGTCGGGACAGGCTAATTATAGATTCCTGCCTTCGCAGGAATGACAAATCAAGAGTATTTTAAAAATAATCGAGTTTACTTTTTCATCAATTTGTATCCAATAAAAAACAAAGCCAAATGAAATAAAGTGCCTGAAATCATCACTAAATATTTCAAACCTGTCATTCCGCTCCACATTAAATAGATGGAAGAAAAAGTTAATTAGTATTAAAAGAAATAGCTCTTAAATCAGAATCAACTTAAGCCTATTATTATTTTATATAAACAAATCGTTCTAATCTTTTCAATTCATTGTCATCCACATATTTCCCAATTTCTTTTCTGAATTGTTTCATACTTTTATAAGGACGATATTCTTCAAACTCATGCGCCATTTTTTCTCCTACTCCAGGCAAAGCTAAAATATCTTCTTTGGATGCGGTGTTGAGCTCCACAGGAACAAAAACATAATTTTCGTAGCGAGAAACTTCCTCGTCATCCACGTATTTTCCAATTTCTTTTCTGAATTGCTTAATACTTTTATACGGGCGATACTCTTCAAACTCATGTGCCATTTTATTTCCTACTCCGGGAATAATTTTGAAATCTTCTTCGGCAGTTGTATTGAGGTTTAACGGAACAAATAACTTGGCATAAAGCTCCGATTTATTTTCTCCTGAGTCCAACAACGAGTTTAATTCGTTGATAGTTACAAAAGGACGATTGCTCATTATTTTTTCGCTTAATCCATCGCTAAGCTCCAATAAACTCAACTCATCTTGAGTGATAAGATTTGCATTGTAAATCTTGTTTTTTACGTTTTTATCTTTTTCTACTTCATTGGTCTTTGTGCTTTCACTTTCCTCGGTAGTTTGGGCTGTAGTCTCAGTTTTAGTTCCCTCTGGAGTGTTATTACAGCTCGTCAAGGAATAACTAATTAATGCTGTTCCTAATACTAATTTTATTAATTTATAGTTCATGATTTTTTTGTTTTATTAGTTTTATATATGAATATCCTGTTAATGACAGTACTATTAAACTTGCTGGTGCAAGAGAGGGCAAAGCTCCTGACAAACTCTCCAGAAAAAGTTTCCAATTCCCTAAAGTAGGTGTCATTTCTTGCTCAAATTCAAAGTTTGTTTTTAGATGTAAAAAAATACCCAGCAATCCACTCAAAAAATTAATTCCTAAGATAAATTGAAAAGTGAACATCAGTTTTTTTGATTGATTTATCATCAAGAGTATTAAAAACAATAAGCATAAAAGAATACAAAAAATAGGAATTAACTGCCATATTCCCTCATAATGATCAAGTAAATAAAGTTCCAATCCAGTTCCAAATCCCATAAAAAACAAAGTAACAAGTAGTATGCGCTTGACACTTTGCTGTTTTAGCTTATCTACCGTTGATTTCATTGAAAAAAGATTTGATTCAAATACTGTTGTAAATGAATTATTTCTTCAAAAGTAAAAATAATTTTGAAAAAATATTCTCTTATTTTTATTTATTCTAAATAAGGATTATATATTTGTACTATCAATTGATATTTATTCTAAACTTAAAACAATTTAATAATTCACTATGAAAAAAATGATTATTGCCTTTACGGCAACCGCAATATTAGTAGCATCTTGTAAAAAAGATGACCCAGTAAATGAAGACCCTAAAACTACGCCAGGGATAACTTTACCAAGCACATATAACTTTTCAAACGTAAGCTATTCGGGACAAACTGCAAGATTGGATATGTTAGCAGAAATGACTGCAGAGCTTAAAAAAGCAAATGCAGGAACTCAAGTAGATTCCGCTCTTTTAATGAAAATGTTCTCAAACACAGGAAGTCCATTTAGTGACCCAGCACTTAATACTTCTGGAAAACAACTGAAAAACAAAACTTACAGCAGTGTTGGAGCCAATAATGTTCAATATTTTGAATACCTTATCAAAAGACAAGGGAATATTTCACAAAATGCAGGAAACGTATGGAGTTCTGGAAATGCAGGAGTTGCAACAAGTGGAACGAAAAAATACTTTTTTGATGAAAACGGAGTAGAATACACGCAATTAATTGAAAAAGGATTAATGGGTGCAGTATTTTATTACAACATTGCCGAAGTATATACCAGACCAGGAAAAATAGGTGCTTCTGTAGATAACACAACTGTTACTGCTGGAAAAGGAACTGACATGGAACACCACTGGGATGAAGCTTTTGGTTATTTTGGAGCACCAATAGATTTTAGTGCAACAAATACGAATGATGCGAGATACCATGCTAAATACTCCAAAAAAGGGGATGCAGCAGGATTAGGAACTATCAAAAAAGTGATGGATCAATTCATAAAGGGTAGATACGGAATTACCAACAAAAACTATGATTACAGAGATGCTGCGGCAAGTGATTTAAGAAAAGAATACGAAATGATTTTGGCAACAACGGCAATTCATTATTTAAATTCAGCTAAATCTAATTTCTCTGATGATGCGCTAAGAAATCATGCCTTATCAGAAGCTTACGCATTCATCTTTTCTTTAGCTTACAATGCTGATAAGAAAATTTCTACTGCAGATTTAAACACTGTAAAGGGATATTTTGAAGCAGCAGCAGGACCAACTACTGTTCCAAGTTTTCTTGCAGTAACCGTTGCTGATATTAATTCAGCTATTGATAAATTAAGTTCAGTTTACAGTTTAGACGCTGTAAAAGCAAGTTTGTAATAAAATTTGTTGAGTTAGTAAAAAAGGGAGGACAACTCCTCCCTTTATTTTAGAATTTATCTATCAACCAAAGAGTTTTAATATGAAGAAAATAGTAGTAATATTCCCCTTAATAATTCTGTTGAGTTATTCTTGTAAAAAAGACAAAAATGATGGGGTAACTCCTGATTTTGATAAAAAATCACTATTAACAAATTATGGAAATAATTTAATTGTTCCTCGATACCAAGCATTATCTAATTCGGTTATTGAATTAGAAACTGCCATTAATACTTTCGTAACCTCAACCGATTCAGTTAGTTTGGTTGAAGCAAGAAAGAAATTTTTAACGGTTTACTCAAAATGGCAAGCTTGCAGTAGTTTTGAATTTGGTCCTGCAAAAAATAACACTCTCAAGTCCGTATTAAATATTTATCCAACGGATACCACACAAATAAATAACAACATTCAATCTGGCTCTTATGTATTGGGTGCTGCCTCAAACATCAATGCGATAGGACTTCCTGCAATTGATTTCCTTTTAAATTCAAGAGTATCAATTTCAAAATCCTTAACTTATTTCGCAGCTCCAAACAGAAAACAATATTTACAGGATTTAACCACCCAAATAAAAAACACTGTCAACTCTGTATTATCAGCATGGAAGGGGAGCTATTTATCTACATTCATTAATTCTGATGGAACAAGCAATGGAAGCTCTATGAGTCTTATTGTTAATGAATTAAACTTTGATTTCGAAAAATTTATCCGAGATGGAAAAGTAGGAATCCCTTTAGGAGTGAGAAGTCTTGGGACACCATTACCAGAAAAATCAGAAGCTTATTTTGGAAAAAACTCCACGGAATTATGCAAAGAATCCATCCTTAAACTAAAAGAATATTTTAACGGAGGCACAGGTCAAGGGTTGGATGATTACCTCAATCATTTAGAGGCAAAGCATGGATCTCAACCTTTAGCCAGTAAAATCAACTCTCAGTTCAATCTTATCTCAACAAAACTAAATGCATTGTCTGGACCCATTTCTGAGCAAGTGATTTCAAATCAATCAGCGGTTCAAGAAGTGTATGACGAAATGCAAAAAATGATTGTACTCCTAAAGGTAGATTTATCATCGGCACTTTCTATACTCATTACCTACCAAGATAACGATGGAGATTAGCGTATATTGAAAACACTTAATCACATATTATTTGCACCAAAAAACTACCACACTCTGGTAGTTTTTCGTGTTATATTTGGGTTGATAACTCTATTAAGTTCCGTTCGGTTTTTTGCCAAAGGATGGATAGAAGAGTTATACCTCAATCCTGTCTTTCATTTTAAATACTATGGATTCAATTGGGTAGAAATCGCAAGCCCTTCGATTACCTACCTCCTATTTGGATTGATGATTTTGAGTTCTTTAGGTATTCTATTGGGACTGTTTTACAGGATTTCTGCAATTTTATTTTTTTTCCTTTTCACCTATTTCGAATTAATAGATCTCACTAATTATCTCAATCATTATTATTTTGTGAGTCTTGTTGATTTGCTCATGATATTTCTACCTGCAAATTGCAACTTCTCACTGGACGTGAAATTTGGATTCACAAAAAGAAAAAACGCAGTTCCTTCATGGACAACAAACTCAATTAAACTGCAATTGGCAATTGTTTATGTTTTTGCAGGAATTGCTAAGTTAAATTACGATTGGCTCATTGAGGCTCAACCTCTTTCTATTTGGTTAGCTCCTCACACAAATTTGCCATTAATTGGCGATTTAATGGATGAAAAAATTGTTGCATACCTATTTAGCTGGGGAGGAGCGTTATTTGATTTATCAGTTCCTTTTTTATTATGGAACAGTTCTACTCGGAAATATGCTTACTTTTTTGTGGTGGTCTTTCACGTGCTAACCTCAATACTATTCCCAATAGGAGTTTTCCCTTTTGTAATGATTTTATGTACTCTTATCTTTTTTAGTTCTGAATTTCATTCAAGGTTACTAAGATTTTTAGGAAATAATTCATCTCAACAAACCGATGATTCTATTCAAAAGCCAAAGTCAAACAATCTTGTCAAGTATGTGTTAGTTAGCTTTTTCATTTTCCAATTTCTATTTCCGTTTAGATATTTGCTCTACTCGGGAAACTTATTCTGGACAGAACAAGGCTACAGGTTTTCATGGAGAGTAATGCTTGCGGAGAAAACGGGATATGCCTCTTTCAAAGTTTTTCCATACAGAGACAACAGAAGCATCACCATTAACAACTCAGATTTTTTGACTCCTCAACAAGAAAAAATGATGAGCACTCAACCAGATTTCATTTTACAATACGCTCATTTTTTGGGGGAACAACATCAAATTAATGACTCCATAATTCCTGTTGTAAAAGTGGATAGCTACGTATCTATAAACGGAAAAGGAAGCCAGCGATACGTAAAAAAAAATGTAGATTTGCTCCCTTTAAAAAACAGTTTAAAACCCATTGATTTCCTTGAAAAGTATAATTAAAATATTTTTGGTTACTCTGCTATCTCTTATTTTCTGTGACAAAGGAGTAGCACAGGAAAGGTGCATAGAGGTGAGATCTCTGGAAACAAACCAAGCTATTAAATCAGTCATTATTTCAAACGATTGTAATTCTAAAACGTGGTCAACCAATGAAAACGGAATTGCCTGTTTTGAAAATGACACCTGCCTTTATGTTACATTAAAATCAACTGGATATTTTGAAAAGAAAATCCAACTACCCAAAACTGGCAAACATAATATTTACCTCTATCCTACTACCTCAAATCTTTCGGAGTTTGTGATTCTTGATTCCATAGAATTCTATGAAATGAATAGAATTCAAATGGGCAAGGATGAAAAAATGTTCTTGTATCATGGTAAAAAATCGGAACGTATTCAATTAAAAAAAGAAGAAATAAATCTTCCGACTAACAATACGAGGCAGATTTACGGTAAAATCTCGGGACTTAATTCCATTCAAACCAGCGAAAGCGGAATAGGAACCGAAATAGGAGTAAGAGGATTGAGTGCCGAGAGGTCAAGCAACCTAAACATAAGACAAAACGGATATGACATTAGTGCAGATGCCTTAGGCTACCCAGATGCCTATTACATCCCCCCTGCACAATCCATTGAAACCATTGAATCTGTTAGAGGAGCTGGAGCGCTTCAATATGGAACTCAATTTGGTGGAATGATAAACTACAGCTTAAAATCTTGTAAGTTCGAAAAAGATAGTATCGCCCTTGAATCTCAACAAACAATAGGAAGCAACAGTTTTTTTAATAGCTACAATGCGGTTATGGGAAAGAAGGGAAAATTCTCTTTCTACACGAATTTTCTTTATAAGAAAGGAGATGGATGGAAAAGCAACTCCCAGTTTAATTCAAAAAATTTCTATTTCAACGGAACCTACAGCATTAATAATAAACTAAGCCTTACAGCCGAATTTTCTCATTATTATTATTTGGCAAAACAACCCGGAGGACTAACCGATGCAATGTTTGAGAATGACCCAAGTCAATCCATCAGAGATAGAAATTGGTTTAGTGTTTCTTGGAACCTTCCGAGTATTACGCTTAACTATATCGAAAGTAGGGAGTTAGAATTTTCATCGAAATTTTTTGGACTTGCGGCAAATAGAAAAGCACTGGGTTTTCTTGGAAACATTACTCGAATTGATCCACTTGGAGGAAGAGAATTGTTGATAGATAATTATTTGAATATTGGCAATGAAACTAAACTGATAAAACGCTATACATTGAACAAAAACACCAATATTTTAGTGGCAGGATTTAGAGTTTTCAAAGGAAATACCAGGAAAAGACAAGGAGAGGCAAATGATGGGATTGGACCTGATTTTGAATATACCAATCCTAATCTATTGGAAGGTTCGGATTATCTTTTTCCAAGTTTAAATTCTTCCTTTTTTCTTGAAAACGTCTTTTATCTTACCAAAAAACTAAGTGTAATTGCAGGTGCTCGTGGAGAGTATATTTCTACTAATGCCGAAGGATATTACAGAGTGATTAATACCGATTTAGCAGGAAACATACTGACGGATGAAACGATAAATGAACAGAAAAACAGAAACAGACAATTTGTTTTATTCTCAATAGGAGCAAGTTATGAGACCAACTCAAGTCTTCAACTCTTTGCCAATTTTTCGCAAAACTATCGGGCTATAAATTTTAATGATCTGCGAATTACAAACGCAAATTTTAGAGTCGATCCAAACCTCCAAGATGAAACAGGATATAACGCAGACATTGGAATTAGAGGAATGTGGGAAGATATAGTGGGATACGACATCAGTTTGTTTTATTTGAAATACAACAACCGAATAGGATTTAGTCTTAAAACGGATGAAAAATTATTCAACACTTATCGATTTAGATCCAACATATCAGAATCAAGAAATCTTGGGGTTGAGAGTTTAATTCAAGTTAACATCTTGAAATTATTAAAAGTGAAAAAGAAAAAAACCGCACTAATCGGTTTCATTAATACAAGTTTTGTAGACGGAAGGTATATTAACTCCAAAGAACCTGCATTCGAAAACAAAAAAGTGGAATTTATTCCAAATTACATTGTGAGATCGGGATTGACTTTTCGAAAAAACACTTTTTCTTTTTCTTATCAATTTAATTATACCAGTGCTCAATTTACCGATGCCACTAATTCAGAGTTTTCGTCCAATGCTATTTCGGGAATAATACCTCACTATTGGGTTTCGGATATTTCGCTATCCTACAAACACAACATATTAAAAGGGCAATTGAGTGTCCAAAACCTATTAAATCAAAGCTATTTTAACAAAAGAGCTGTAGGTTATCCTGGTCCAGGAATAATTCCTGCACCTCCTCGCACAATATATTTTACTCTCTCCGTTTCATTGTAACATTAATTTCATTAAGTTAGCAGAAGATGAAACTCACAAAAGACTCCATATCGCAATTCGGTAATTTAGAAATCCTTGCCAAGCAAGTGGTAGAGGGATTTATAACAGGAATGCACAAGAGTCCGTTTCATGGATTTTCTGTGGAGTTTGCTGAACATCGCTTGTATAACAAAGGTGAATCTACCAAACACATCGATTGGAAACTATTTGCCCGAACTGATAAGCTATTTATCAAACGATACGAAGAAGAGACTAATCTTCGTTGTCAGTTTATGTTGGATGTATCTTCTTCTATGTTGTTTCCGCAATCGGATACGCAACTCAATAAGTTAGAATTTTCGACTTATGCCATTGCATCTTTAATTGAATTATTAAAGAAACAAAGAGATGCCGTTGGTTTGTCTTTGTTTTCTGAAGGTTTTAAATTGGAAACTCCTGCCAAAACGAATATGGCTCATCAGCGTTATGTATACTCTGAATTAGAAAAATTATTAGTCAAAGAAAATCAAGTACAGGGAGAATCCACTCATATCGTGGAAGCTATCCACCATTTTGCCGAGAAAATTCATAGACGTTCTTTAGTGTTTATTTTCAGTGATATGTTCGATGGAGATTTATTAAAAAATGAAGAATCTTTTTCTGCCTTGCAGCATCTTCGACATAAAAAGCATGATGTTGTTTTGTTTCATGTCTATGACAAATCCAAAGAATTGGAATTTGAGTATGAAAATCGCCCCTATGTTTTTGTGGATATGGAAACAGGCGAAGAAATGAAACTGAATCCCAATCAAGTGAGAGATAAATACTCGGAAGAAGTATTAAAATATCAAAACCAACTGAAATTAAAGTGCGGACAATATCAAATCGATTATGTTCCTACGGATATCAATGAAGGGGTTTATCAGGTATTGCTTCAATATTTGATTAAACGAGCGAAGGTTGTTTAAAACCTCAAAGCAACTCTATACCCCAATCTTACATCCAAATAAGTTGATTGTGTTCTATTACTGTAAACTGTTCTTCTTTTTGAAAAACTATCATAATCATTGATAGCACTTGAGTTATCTGAGATAAAGAAGTTTACCTCTGGACCTCCGAGAATAGATAAATGTTTACCCAAATTAACACCGAAATTCAAATTTGCCTTGGCTAACATATTCAACTTGTCAAAAGACGAAGAAAAATTATTAAGAGAAATTATTTGCTGTGCACTTAATTCAAAATTTGAGAAAGCTTTTTTATTAAAATTTAGTTGAGTTCCAACCCCATATCCAAAACTTGCTAATGGATCATTATCATGATGGTAATAATCCAATGAAAGAATGTTATAGAATTTATGAACTCCGGTTCTAAAAGATAACCCTCCTCTAAGGTAATCGCTGTATGAAATTTCAAATTTGTGGAATCCAGATTTAACATAACTAAAAACACCAATTGGCAGTCCTTTTTCAACGGTATCACTAAAATTGAAGGGAGCAATTTGCAACCCCTTGAGATTCTTGGTGTAATTCAACAAACCTGAAATTTGTGTTCCTACAATCCTATTTTTATTGACATTAACTGCTCCAGCTATTTGAAATCCATTTATTGTATTGTTACTATAATTAACAGCTCCGCTTATTTGAAATCCATCGTTTATTTCATCCGAATAATTAAATGCTCCTGCAATTTGCCCGCCCGTATTAAGACTTGGAGCTATGTTCCAACCTCCCCCAATTTGAAGCCCATTAATATTTCCTCTTGCTATATTTGCTGCCCCAGATAGTTGCATTCCTTTAACTGAATCATGACAGTAATTTACTGCCCCAGCCATTTGGATACCTTTTACATCTCCTCCCACAACGTTTCCAAAACCAGCTATTTGAGCTCCTCTCATGCTATCACTTAGTAAATTAAACACACCTCCCAATTCTAATCCGTCCAATCCATAGGCATAACCACCAATCAGATTAAAAGAAAATTTATTAGTAATTTTTCCTCCTAACTTTCCATTTGTCCCCACTGCTGGAACGAGGGAAAATTGATATTTCCTATTTTCTGATAACTCAACATTTCGAATCGTATTTAAAATCTTATCGTTATAAAAGTTTTTTAACCAAGGAATTGAATCAACTCCCAATAGCTTTTTCCATTTTGCAGTATCGGTTTCTGGCTCCAGGTATATGGTTTGATTAGAATCATTAAGGTCACTTGCTGATAATAGGGTGTCTTTATAATTTTCTTTCGAAACCAAGACAGAAACTTCCTCTTTCTCTGAGGAAACGGTTAAATTAAAGTCTCCATTCTTATTGGAAGAGGTGGTTTTTAATTTATCTATTTCGTAAATCGTCACATCCGAAATTTGACTGCTGTCCTTGGCACTGGATATAGTTCCCTTTATTACAACTTTCTTCTTCTTATACAAGACCGGATTTGACTTTTGAATAATTAAGTACTTTCCTCTATGTTTATAGGCAAACCCCTCTCCTAAAATATTATCGAGAATCACATTAACACTCTCGTTATAGGAAGAATAACTTATTATTCTATCCCCATCCACAACCTTCGAATTATAAGAAAAATAAAATCTACCCAGAGATTGGATTTCGTCTAATGCCGTTTCAATTCT